>JAHDCN010000282.1 GCA_020629815.1 Verrucomicrobiota bacterium | reverse complement strand
TTTCCCGGCCACAAAAAAGATCCATTCTACCGATTTCACTGGTGAGATGGTCTTAGAAATACAATCCGCTTCCTGCGGCTGCGATTTCCTCATCCAACAGCAATCCGGTTCCGGCAAAGCCGCCCTCGATGAATGATTCCGATTCCGGACGATACGGCTCGGTGCGCTCGGCAAGAATAGAGAGATCGGCATCCTCGAAGAAGATACTCTCCTGAGGCTGTTCCGCTTCCCGCCCCGTGTCTGTCGATTCAGCATCGAGTCCATTTCGATCCAGATCGAACTGTCCATAGGCGCGGAAGACGACGGTCTCCATCCGGTAAACAAGATCAGACATCTTGCTCAGGTAGCTTCCCAAAAGGTCGCTCCGGTCAATGGAATCCAGTGCATTATCGAGTTCCGTTTCTGCATCGAGATTGTCCCAAATTGAAGGCTCCGGGGTATGCAGGTTTACGACTGTTTTGGGGGTCGTCTGAGGGAAATTGTATACGCCATCGCCAGTCTCTCCCGAGACTTCGAAGTTGTGGTTCATGTTGTGTGGTCTGGTTGTGGAGGATCGAGATCCCCCGATTTCGTGTTGAGTCGAATCGAACCTATAATATAATTTCCATATTTACAATACAAAAACACCCGGAGGGATTTCCTGCCGGGTGCTTTTCGATTGAGGGGAATGTTTGGGGGTTATTGGGGGAGTGCTTTGGGGAAGGAGAGAAATTTAAACCGGGGAAACTGCTGCGAGAGCGACCTCTTCTTCCAAAGAAACGGCTGCGGCGGCACCTGCTTCGACCGCTTCAACCGAAGCTGCCAATGGTTCGGCCCGGTATTGGAGTATCTCAGCAGTTGCGGTTTCGACCTGTGCTTCAGCCGTGTCCAGCTCAAGCGTAGCGCCTTCTTTTGTCCGAATCTGCAAACTGGTTTCGTTCTCCAACGAAGTCAGTTCCTGGGATTCGATTTCCGCAAGAAGAGAACGTGCATCCACTGTGGTATCGAAGGTAGCGACGTCTCTTTGCTCATATACTTTTTCTTCCAGAGCTTCAGTAGTGAATGCAAGTTTTTGGCGGCTTGCTTCCAGAGTTTCTACGACTGGCTCAGTGATTTTCACTTCGCGCTGGAGGGCTACTTCTTCAACTTGGAGGAATTCCCGCTCTTCAATTGGTCGGATCTCTCCAACAAACTTTTCCTGGAGTGCCACGACCTGGGTGACGGGAGTTACTTCAACCGGTTCCGGCACAGGAGTGGGATCAATCACGATCGGATGGATCGGGTCGCCTTCTCCGCAGATCGTGACGTCGATCTGTGCCGTTAAGAAATTTCCAAACTCGTCGCAGTAGGTGTAGGTGATAGTTTCGATCACTTCTTCACCTGCCGCGAGATCGTAGGCGTCTTGAGCCAGGTAGGTCACCGTGCCATCTTCGTTCATCCGCAGAGAAGCTCCGCTCTCCAGCTGGATTGTCTGACCGGGTTTGATGTCCTGGCCGGCAATCTGAAAAATCATGGAGTTCGCACCATCATTCGCAGAGATGTCGATATCGACACTGCCATTTTCGGTGACCTTTGCGTAGTCATCGTCGGCATCGCGAATTTCCTGTTTTACAACAGGCTCTGCAATCACTTGGCGAACCGGTTGCTCAACGAGAGCAACAGGACGGACCACTGCTTGACGGGGAGCTTCCGCTTCGATTACCAATTGCTGAAATTTATCCGCGGTTTGAAACTCAGTTTCAGTAGGAGTGCTGGTAGTTTGAGAACGAACAAACTCCTGCGGCTGCACTGCAGAAGCTTCCTGCTGAAAGCTTGCTTCGGAAAGATTCATTAGAGAAAAATTCTCTTGAGGAGCCGTCTCCAGCTGGCCAGAGAAATCTACCAAAGCGTCTTCTTCGTTGATTTCATTTTCGAGACCAAGTGAAACTGCTTCTGATTCTTTCGCTTCACTTGAACCACTTAAAGTGATTTCGATACCATTTGGTAAGAAAGCGCAAACCTCATCACCGCAGGACTGAATATCAGCTGCGATTGGGTTGCCTGTTTCGTCTACGATCTGGAGGTCTGTCACGTCGGACAGACTGACCTTAATTTCTTGATTTAGGGGCTGGCGAATGATTTCGCCTGTAGATTGGGTGATAACCAGGTAATACATTGTGTTTCTGTGTGTTGTTTGTTATCGGGGATTTTTCCGTTCAATCGGAACACCAAGAAATTAACAATAAAAACCATAATTACAATAATTTAGTGAAATCTTTTCCCAGTTTTGCGAAAACAGCCGTTTTTCGGCCAATTTTGCCGCTTTTTCGTCCAAACTCGGGGGAGTGACACGGTCAGATTAGTACAGAGAAACGCCCGGCTGGAGACCAGACCGGGCGTTTCGGGGTTTTTGATTAAGTTTTTTGATTTCTTATCGCTATCTAGATCCGTGCATTCATTTCAGCAGCCGCGTCTTCGAGTGAAACGGCATCGGTTGATGCTGCTCCCGCGTCGAATTCTGCGACCGAAGAATCGGTGGAAGCATCGCCGCTTCGGTCTTCAAGAATCGAAGCGTCCGCATCGGCCAATGTAGTATCGCCACCGTCCAGACTCATGGAAGATCCGTCAGTAGTGACGATTTCAATCGAACTATCCGAGGTAAGATCCGTAGTAAAGGAATCTTTTGCTGGTTCCTCTTCCACTGAGTCAGCGAGACTATCTCTACCCAACAGAGCCCCGTCAAGCGATCCATCGCCCACCAGAACCGGTTCACCTCTGGACTCTACTGCTTCGTAGGTATGATTACCGCCTTTTCCTCCAGATGTAACAGTGACATTGTAGGTTTTCTCGGTGACCTCTCCGGTCTCCGCGTCGGTGACAGATACCCTGATCGACTCGGTTACGGTTTCGCCAGCAGGCACCCCATTGAGAGCCGGATCGCTTTCGTCGATGTCGTAGGCGACTGATCCATCCTTCAGAGCAAACAGGCTACCGAACTCACCGACACTCTCGTCAGTGACCTCTTGAACGGAGCTGATCGCTTTGCCGTCTGCATCTTTTTCGATGGTGACGAACGCCTTCGCCAGCGTGCTTTCGCCTGTGTCAGGATCTACCGCCGTGTATTCGATGGCTTTTTCAATCTTCGCTCCGACTGCGAGCGAAGTGAACTCAGCACTCGTCTCATCGGCGATGAAGTCGAACTCTCCGCCTTTCAGAGCGTAGAATGTGCCAGCCGAATCGACTGACTTACTATCAACTTCAGCGACAGTCGATGTGAGTTTGCCATCCAGATCTTTAGAGATCCGAATCAGCGCCTCGCCCTCGCGAGTTTCACCCGTTACGGGATCAACTGTAGAGTAAGCAATCGGCTTGCGGATCGACTCGCCCGCAGGGAGTCCAGCGACTTCTTTGCTGGCAGCGTCGAGTTCGAATGCGATGCTACCGTCGTCAAGGTTGTAGAGAGTTCCCTCGGGACTCGCTGTCACTCCACGTATATCCTTTGTGGCAGTAGTGAAACTACCGTCAGCGTTTTTCACTACTTCCACGTAGGCTTGACCATTCACCGTCTCACTGGTATCGGGATCGACAAAGCTGTAGTCGATTGTCTCGGTATACTTCTCACCCGTGGCAAGGCTGGTGAATTGCGTCTTGCTGAGGTCCGGCGCGAACTTGACAGCACGACTTGCCGTAACAGTCAAGACACCAGTCTCTGTCATTACCTCAGCAGCGGTGGCTTCTCCAACAGTTACGGTGACAGTAGCAATGTCTGTGCCGCCGTTGCCGTCGCTGACGGTGTATTCAAAGGTGGCGTCTCCGGTGAAGCCATCTTCCGGTGTGAAGTTGACCTCAGGTTTGCCGGTTTTGGTTTTCGTGTTGAGAACCACAGTGCCACCCACCGCATTTCCTACTGCGATCACCGAGAGCAGATCACCATCCGCATCGGTATCATTCGCCAGTAAGTCTGCTTCCACAATGGTTACTGCCGTTCCTGAGGTAGTTGAGCTGGTGTCATCGACTGCAACAGGTGCCTCATTTGCCGCCTCAACAAAAACCGTAACGGTGGCAACATCTGTTCCGCCATTTCCGTCACTGATCGTGTATTCGAAGGTGGCATCACCTACGAAACCTTCTTCTGGGGTGAA
>JAHDCN010000281.1 GCA_020629815.1 Verrucomicrobiota bacterium | reverse complement strand
ATTAGTGCGCCAGGCAGAATTCTTCGAAGCGATCCAGACCTTTCTTGATGATATCGAGGCTGGTTGCATAACTGAAACGCACACTGTTGTCGTAGCCGAAAGCCACACCGGGAACGGCGGCGACTTGATAGCGCGACAGCAGTTTCTCGGTCAGGTTCATCGAGGTCAGGCCCATCTTCGTCGTATCGACGAGGAAATAGAAAGCTCCTTCCGGCTCGACCACTTCGACATTATTGATCTTGCTCAAGCGGCTGAGCATGTACTGGCGACGCATGTCGTATTCCTCAACCATGTCTTTGATGATGCTCTGATCACCCTGAAGTGCAGCAACCGCTCCGTATTGAGCAAAAGAAGTCGGGTTCGAAGTCGTGTGGCTTTGAATGATGGAGATCGCTTTGGCGATTTCCTCAGGAGCCGCCGTGTAGCCAAGACGCCACCCGGTCATGGAGTAAACTTTACTCAAGCCGTTGATGGTGATGGTCAAGTTTTTTGCCTCTTCGTTAATTGATGCGATCGAAACGTGCTCCTTGCCGTTGTAGACGAGCTTTTCGTAAATCTCATCAGACAGAATGATGATGTCCTCGGAAGCGGCGACTTCTACTAAGGCTTCGAGTTCTTCTTTCGAATAGACGGCTCCGGTTGGATTACCTGGCGAGTTGAGGATAATCATCCGGGTGCGACCAGAGATGGAGTCTTCGAATTCTTCCGGCGTAATCTTCCAGCCATTTTCGCGCTTGGTATCTACGAAAAACGGCTCGGCTCCAGCCAGCCGCACCATCTCTGGATAGCTGACCCAATAGGGTGCGGGAATGATAACCTCGTCACCCGGATCACAGCAGGCGAGCACAGCATTGAAACAAGAATGCTTCGCGCCGCAGTTTACTGAGATTTGGCTGATGTCGTATTCCAGATTGTTATCGACCAGCAATTTGGCTTGAATGGCTTCCTTCAGTTCCGGAATTCCGGTCGCCGGGGTGTATTTGGTTTTCCCATCCTGCAAAGCCTGAATCGCTGCATCCTTGATATACTGAGGTGTGTCGAGATCAGGTTCGCCTGCACCAAAGCTGGCGATGTCGTGCCCCTCTGCACGCATTTGTTTGGCCGCTGCGGTGATGGCTAGTGTTTGTGACGGAGGAATAGTTGCGAATTTTTCTGCAATCAGACTCATGGATTTATTCGGGCGTGGAGATGGTAGTTGGGTTAGTACAAAAAGTAAGTGTGACGGAAGACCGATGGTTTTTCGTTGAAGCAACGTTCTGCTCACCGGCGATGGGGCCGGGTGAAAATTGACGCTGTAACGGAGTTGTCATGTCCTGACGAATGGATGAGACCATGCGGTCTACACGCAATCCCGCATCGAAAGCAGGATGGGTGATGTGATTCGACCGCGCTCCGGCGACAATGCGGAGGAATTGTTTATCCGAAATCGATTCGGATTCAAGCGAAATGAGCGACACGAAAGACTTTTCTTCCGTTGCCAACCATTGCAGTTCGTTTTATGGCTTTTGCGGAGAAAACACGATGGCAGGCGCAGCAGGCAATATCTATGCGTTCTTCGGCAACGACGAAGCTGAAGTGAAAGAAGCCGCCTTGAAGCTTTCTCAGAAGATTGCGCCGAAAGAAGACGAGTTTGGACTCGAGGTTGTAGAAGGCACTTCGGAGAATGTCGATCACGCTGCTCAAATTTGCTCGGAGACGATTCAGGCCATTCAGACGCTGCCATTTTTTGGTGGAGAAAAGGTCGTTTGGTTACAAGGAGCAAACTTTTTTGGTGACAGTGTTACCGGTCGATCAGAGACCACACTCTCCGCAGTGACGGCTTTGTTGGAGTTGATTGAAGCCGGTTTACCTGATGATGTGAAATTGATCATCAGCGCGACCGAGATCGATAAGCGACGTACGTTTTACAAAAAGATCAGCAAACTCGCTGAAGTGAAAACTTTCGATAAAGTCGATGTCTCCAAAGCTGGCTGGGAAATGCAGGTGATGGCTGTGGCCTCGAAAAAGGCCAAGGCTTTGAACGTCGAATTTGAAAGCGGAGCACTGGAACGGCTGGTCATGAAAACCGGAGCCGACACCCGTGTTTTGAACAGCGAATTGGAGAAGCTATCTCTTTATGCTGTTGATCGACCGGTCACCGAAGAGGACGTGCGCTACATGGCAGCCCAAAGCCATGCCGGTGTTATTTTCGAAATTGGTGACGCACTGGTGAAGAAAAATCTCCCCCTTACGCTCGATCTGATCGACATGCAGATGCGGCGCGGGGAGAGCCCCGTAGGAATTCTCCTCGCAGCGATCGTGCCGAAGATGCGCAGCCTGCTCCATGTCACTGAACTGAGTGAGCGTCATGGAATCCGACCGAAAGGCCCGAAGAGCTACAAACAATATGAGTCGGCCGTGAATGCACTGCCTGCGTCGGAGACCGCTCACTTACCGCGCAAGAAAGACGGCAATATTTCCGCGTATCCGTTGTTTCTTGCTGCCCAATCGGGAAGCCGGTTCACGACCGAAGAGGTGAAAAACGGTCTGGACGCTTGCCTGGAGGCAAATCTTCGTTTGGTCACGTCGCAACTCGATCCTCAGTTGGTTCTAAACCAGTTGGTCACCCGAATCCTCCAGCCGGCTTAGATTGGTGCCCTCCGATTCCTGACAAATTTCTTACAATCCTTTTACGGAGCGCTGACAACTGTTTTGCGAATGCGGCGACGTTGTCGCCATGAAGATTCAAAAATCTCCGTTAACAAAGTTGGCACTGGCATTGGGGTTGTTCTGCTTCACGGCCAGTGACTCACAAGCGCTTCGAATCAAAGCCCCGGAACCGGCGGTTGGGTTGAATGCATCTGTCGATCGTCCTGTGATTCATCGCGATTCGAAAAATCGTCGGGTCATTATTCGAATCGATGTCGAAGGGCGAAGCGCAAAGCAAGCCATTAAAAGGCAACCTCTCAATCTCGCAGTGGTGCTTGATCGCTCCGGCTCTATGACCGGGGCCAAATTGGAGCAGGCGAAACAGGCTGCCAGCATGCTCGTTGACCAACTGGATCACGGCGACATCTTTTCTCTCGTGATCTACGACACAGAGGTCGAGACACTCGTGCCCGCTCAAAGAATCGGCGATCGACGCAAAGATATTCTGCGCAAGATCGATGCGATTCGCGCCGGCGGCAGTACGGCGCTGTATCATGGAGTGGAGCGGGGTGGTGACCAGCTCCGCGAGTTTTTGAAAGAAAACCGACTGAACCGCGTGATGTTGCTTTCCGATGGGATTGCGAATGTAGGCCCTTCCAGCAACCGTGAGATTGCTCATCTTGGTCAGCAATTGGCCCGCGAGGAAATTTCCGTTACCACGATTGGTTTGGGTGACAATTACAACGAAAACCTGATGACTGCCCTCGCCGAGGCGAGCGATGCCAACTACTACTACGTGGCGGATGTCGAGCAATTGCCTGGCGTTTTCGAAGAGGAGTTGGGCGAGTTGAAAAGCGTGATCGCCACCAATATCGAGATCGAAATCATGTGCCTCAAAGGCGTCCGTCCGATCAGGTTTCTGGGGCGTCCTGATAAACTGGACGGCAGCAAAAATTCGCTTCATTTCAAAACTATCGCCAGTGAGCAGAGTCGTCAGCTCTTTCTGGAATGCGAATTGGATGGGGACTGGGAGGGGCCAAATACCCAGCTCGCCGAAATCACGGTTTCCTATGAAGATGCGACTTCTGAGTCCCGGGAGCGGGTCGATCGTCGCCAATACCCTCTCGTTCGATTCACCGACGATGGGGAAGAAGAAACGAAACATCGTGATACGGAGATCGTTGCTCAGGCAGCTATTTATAAAAATGCCGCTGAGACCGAAAAAGCCATCGCACTCGCCGATCAGGGCAATATCGAAGCGTGCCGGATTCAATTGAAGGGTCAGATGAAAAACCTGCAGGAAGCATGGTCCGCCGCTCCCGTGGGGCAAAAAACCTATCTACGTCGGGAGATCGAAGCGGTCGCCGAAGCTGAGGCAGACCTCGAGCGAAATGATCGCTTTTCCAAATCGCAGCGGAAAGTCCTGCAAAGTGGCGCGTTTGAACTCCGGAACTCCAAGCGCTCGCAGTGAATTCGTGGTAAGTTTAC
>JAHDCN010000012.1 GCA_020629815.1 Verrucomicrobiota bacterium | reverse complement strand
ATAACGCAAGAGTGAAAACTGGAAGCACGAACAGAAGGGATTTCATTCAAGTAAGGTTTTTTAGAATATTAAGATATCTTTACAAAAATTTCAAGACTTTTCAAAACTTTGCCAATTAATTTTAAAAATACTGAGCAGTTACAGGTGAGCTAATGAGGTCCGGTGAGCCCGAAAATGAGTAGATTTTTTCGCTTTACGAACGGCGAATCTCGCGTTCTTTCCGGCCCTCAATTATGATAAAGACCTTCTTCTATCTCCTTGCCGCGGGCCTGCTTGCTGTCCCTGCGCTAGCACAAGACATTGAAGTAAACCGTAGCACACTCGGAATGTTTCAGCCGCTACCTGAAGCAGCAGAGAATCCTAAGAATCCCGGTAGTAAAGCGAAGATCGAGCTGGGTCGAAAGCTTTACTATGATACTCGGCTTTCCAAGGACCGAACCGTCTCTTGCCAGACCTGTCACGATCTGTCATCGTTTGGCGACCACGGCACACCAACCTCTGAAGGAATTGGTGGCCAGCTTGGCGGCCGGAATGCTCCCACTGTCTACAATGCAGCTATTCACATCTCTCAATTTTGGGATGGTCGCGAACCTGATGTCGAGCGTCAAGCTATGGGTCCTCCACTTGCAGGGCCTGAAATGGGTATGCCTTCACCCGAATACGTGGAGAAAGTTCTGAAATCAATTCCGGGCTATGTGGAGCTTTTCAAGAAGTCCTTTCCCAATGATGAGCAGCCTGTGACATTCGCAAACATGGGCAATGCAATTGGAGCTTTCGAGAGAAACCTGCTCACCCCTTCCCGTTTCGACCAGTTTCTGGAAGGAAAAGAAGATGCACTGACCAATGACGAGAAAAAGGGATTAAACACATTTATCTCGGTCGGCTGCACGACCTGCCACAATGGTGCAGGAGTTGGTGGTCACCTTTACCAGAAGGTTGGTTTGGTTGAACCTTGGCCCGGCATTAAGGACAAGGGGCGCTCAGAGGTTACCGGAAACAAGGCCGAAGAGTATTTTTTCAAAGTCCCCAGTTTACGGAACATTTCGGAAACCGGCCCCTACTTTCACGATGGCTCCGTTGCAGATTTGGCTGTGATGGTAAAACAGATGGCGAAGTATCAGCTGGGACGCGAACTGTCTCAGGAAGATACCGAATCCATTGTTACCTTCCTGAAGTCTCTCAAGGGTGAGATTGACGAAGCTTATATTAAGGAGCCAGAGCTTCCCGCGGACGGCCCTAATACACCGAAATAAAGCAACTTTTCCCAAATTTTGATTTTCCTCTAGAGGAGTCAGCCTTACAGCTGACTCCTCTTTTTTATTCATGGATAAGACCGGTCCTATTGTATTCGTCCACCTGCAGAAAACAGGAGGACAAACTATCAGGCAAATTTTGCGCAATCACTTTGGAACCACACAGTGTGATCTGCAGGACTCACCATGGCGAATCACTGAAGAACAGTTGCAATTCATTCGGCGGTTTTATCCAAATCTACAATGCCTGACAGGTCATGCTTGTATGCCGTGGAACCCAACTGGCAGAATTCCCAATGCGCGCCACTTCGCTTTTTTCCGGAAACCGATTGAGCGAACAGTCTCCTCGTATTTGTATCTCACTAGAATTGGGAAAAGACCTCAAGACTTTGAAAGCTGGCTGGAGACAGAGCGTAACAAACAAGTGATGCGGCTGGCTGACGCGGAAGATCTGGAGAAAGCCAAGGCGATGCTGTCGGAGCCAATTCAGTTTGTCGGCTTGCTGGAACGTTTTGATGAGAGCCTTCTGCTTTGGCAAAACTGGTTGAGCAGCTCGGTTGACATAGATATTCGATACCGGCTCGTCAATGTCTCCAAAGACATGCAGTTAAAAGAAGAAATTCTTGGCAACGAGTCGTGGATGAATCGGATCCATGAAGCAACCCGACTGGATCAGCAGCTTTATGATTATGTCGCGGAGGAGTTATACCCGAAACAATGCGAGGCGTATGAAGGTGATTTGGAAAAAGCTGTGGCAGACTTTCGCGCTACTTTGCCTGCCGAGAGGGATACCACTTTTCGGAACCATTTAGGCCGAATGAAGCGCAACCTTTTGTTCCGCCCAATCTGGAAAGCGATCGGTCGTCGATGAAGCTTGGCGGTTGGGTAGTGTTATGAAATACTGACGGCTATGCCGCTGGACCCACCGCCTTTGCCTGGAGCAGGAAGCAGACGCTTCCTCCCACGAGTGAAGCGCTTGCTGGATGCGTTCTTTGGCACGCTGGCAATCATTGTCGGTTTGGCGATCATTTCAGCTGTTCCCATTTTGAATCTTGTTAGCCTTGGCTACCTACTGGAAGCTTCAGCACGAGTGGCGAAGAGCGGCAGGTTTCGTGATGGACTTATCGGAGTCTCAGCTGCCGCTTTGTTTGGTAAAATTGTGGTCGCCTGTTGGCTTCTTTTTTTGCCCGTTCGCCTGCTCTATTCACAATGGAAAGATGCTGAGCTGATTTCCCCGGGCAGTTCTCAGGCGAACGGTTTACAAACAGTTATTGTACTGGTGTTTGTCCTCGCAGTATTTCACATAAGCTGGGCCCTGATTCGGGGCGGAAGACTACGTCACTTTTTGTGGCCTGCCCCGGTTCGGTTTTTACGATGGATGGCACAAGAGAAGCAGTTGGATAAGTTTTGGCTCAAGGTCAAAGCACACTGGAAAGGCTTAAATATTCTTCACTTCTTTTTGTTGGGAGCAAAAGGTTTCGTCGGCGCAGCAATCTGGTTATTGATACCAGTCTTACTTCTCATTGGAGCGGCACAGATTCCGTTGAATGGCCCGTCTTTTCTAGTCTCGTTACTGGGAGGCATTTTGCTAGGAGCGGCTGTCTTGCTGGTGCCATTTCTGCAAACTCGTTTTGCGCTCAGTGGAGATTTTCGTGAGTTCTTCCGTTTCCGAGAGGCCCGCGCTTCATTCAAGAGGGCTCCCCTTGCATTTTGGTTGGCTTTATTCTGCACGGTTTTGTTTGCCCTTCCCTTGTATATTTTAAAGATCGAGCTGACTCCTAAGGAGATCATGTGGCTGTCCAATATCGTCTTCGTGATCTTCATTTTTCCAGCACGCTTACTCGTTGGTTGGGCCGTGTTTCGATCGGAGAAACAGGAGAATGCCCGAATCTGGGTGAGTCGCTGGATCGCAACGATTGCAGCTCTACCAGTCATTGCGGTCTACGCCTTTATCGTCTGGCTCACGCAATACCTCAGCTGGCATGGCACCTGGAGTATCCTGGAGCAGCACGCATTTCTGGTGCCTGCACCGCTAATCGGTTTGTGAAATTTTTCGGCCCATTACCAAAGCAGCGATTCCGATCAATCCGAGTACCAGATTTTGCATAATCTTCACTGGGTAATTCATTGCCTCATCACTTCCTCCAAAGCAGCCACAGGAGATATCAAGCCCCCTCACCCACGCCGCCACGATCCCGGCTGTAAAGACAAGCAGGCTAACTAACAAAACAACAATGCCTTCGCGACTGAAACGCAATCCAATCATAGCGGCGATTCCGCAGACAATCTCGACCCAGGGAATAAAGAGCGCCAAAGCAGGAGCAATTGGATCTCCTACGATCTGAAAGTTTCGAACTGCATCGGCAAAACCGATGGGATCTTTCAACTTCGCGATGCCACTCCAGAGAAAAACAGCTCCAAACAACAAGCGGAGAATCAGAGTTAGAATCTTCATTCTGATTTGAACGTGCCTGCACTTATTGTGCCGGGAGCTTCTTCAGAGCTGCAATACGCTCTACGACGGGCGGATGGGTGTAGTTGAGAAAAACGTAAAACGGATCCGGTGTTAGGTTGCTCAGATTGTCTTTGCTTAGCTTCTTCAGTGCATCAATCATGGGTTCCGTTTCACCTGTTACCTTGGCAGCATAGGCATCAGCTTCGAACTCATGCTTCCGGCTCATCACATTGCCTCCGATTGAAAGAATCGTATTGAGCGGTGAGATCACAATGCTGAAGAGAATCAGGCTCATGTAGACTGATGTTTCCTGGACGCCGAAGGCATCGAACAATCCACGGTTCTTCATCATCAGTCCGAGCAGGAAAAACATCACACCTGTGGTGATAATTCCCGTGATGAGGCTCTTCACGATATGCCTTTCTTTGAAGTGGCCAATTTCATGGGCAAGCACACCCACCAATTCCGGGACGGTGTGATTCTTGATTAGGGTATCAAACAAAGCGATTCGTTTGTTCTCACCGAAGCCGGTGAAAAAGGCATTCGATTTCGAAGAGCGCTTTGAGCCGTCCATGACAAAGACTTCCTTCAGTGGGAACTCACATTTTTCTGCCATGGCATGAATTTCCTGCTTTAGCTCACCATCCTCGATCGGCTCGAATTTGTTGAACAAGGGCATGATCCATGTTGGCGCGATATAGGTTAGAGCCAGTGAGAAAACGGTTACCAGCCCCCACCCCCAGAGCCACGCCGCAGGAACTTTCTCAAAAATCCAAAGCAGAGCGATCAACAGAGGAATTCCGATCAAAGCTGCCAAAACAAGCCCCTTCACCATATCCATAATGAAAGTGCCGGGAGTCGTCCGGTTAAAGCCATAGCGCTCCTCCAAAACGAAAGTCGAGTAAAGATCAAACGGCAGGGAAAGAACCATTTGTGCTACAACCAGCATACCAATCAGTAGGACTCCCGTTGTGATGGGGCCCTTACCGAAACCTCGAACCCAATTATCGATCCACCCAAAACCGCCCAGCCACCAAACCAAGATCAAGACCAGTATACCAAAGGCGCTTTTCACGATACCGAATACAGCCTTGTCCCGTGTGTAATCCTGTGACTGCTCGTATTTCTCCTGATCAATCACATTGGCAAAAGCTTCCGGTACATTGGGGCTCAGCGCTTTCAGATTCAGGAGGGTGGAGAAAAAATCCAGTTTCCAGATCAGGACGAGAGAAATGGCAATGGCGAAAAACCAAATATTATATTGCATAGGGACAGCCTTAACGAGGATTCAGGGTGCTCCGATTTTCGCGGATTTCAAGTATGCTGCCTACGGAAAAGACTACTCATCTTCCTTCTGCGCTTCCTCAATCAAACGCTTAATTTCCGGGTCGCGTATGCTCTCTAAATCAATCTCACCCGACTTTTCCGAATCCTCTGATTTCGCATCCTCAGCAAGTAACCGGGCCTCCTCTGCTGCTTCTTCCAATTCTTGATCCAGAGCATCCATCCTTTTCAGATGCTCTTTGCGAATCATCAGCATGTCATAAACGGCAAGCAGCAAAACCAGGCCAGCCAGCATAAAACAAAGCAACCAATACAGCACAAAGTAGATCGGATTCTCCGCCAAAAAACGCGTCAGAAAAACCGCTCCGACGAATACCAGCAACAACGTCCCCAGCGTAAGCCCAAACAATAAATTTCTTCGGTAGGGTCGATGCTGCAGGATGGTGATCCCGGTCGCCATTCCTAAAAGGAAGCGAATCATCCAGTTGCTTTGTGGCTTTTTTTCAGGCACTCCACAGTTCAGCACAAAACCCGACCAGGCAGAAGCGAATTCCCTGAAATGTGTCACTTTTTTGGCTCGCGAAACCGACCGAAACGTTCATCATCCAAAAGCATGATTCTCATCACCTTTCTGTTCTTCACCGCTTTGGTTGGTTTTCTCACTTGGCGCTTTACCCGAAGTGACGACCATAATTCTTCCACCGGTTACTTTTTGGCCGGGCGCAGCCTCACCTGGATTGTGGTCGCTGGCTCGCTTCTTCTGACAAACCTTTCCACGGAGCAACTGGTCGGACTGAATGGAGGAGGCTATTCCCACGGGATGCAGGTAATGGCCTGGGAGGTCTGGTCATCAATCGCAATCGTGCTGATGGCCTTAGTGTTTCTGCCGCGCTACCTTCGTGGCGGAGTGAGGACCGTTTCCGAGTTTCTCGCAGATCGGTATTCCAAGGGGGTCGGTACACTGGTATCGATTTTGCTTCTACTTTCCCTTCTTACAAACCTTTTGCCATTCGTTCTCTATTCCGGCGCGTTGTTCATGCGGGATGTATTTGGAGTCTCGGGATTATTTGGTGGCAACGATACAGTCGCGCTCTGGGCCACCGTAGTTGCCCTTGGTGTTGTTGGTTCGATCTATGCCGTCTTTGGAGGACTGAAAGCAGTTGCCGTTTCTGACACACTAAATGGCGTGGGGCTCCTGCTTGGTGGACTGGCAATTCCCTTTCTGGGCCTGGCCCTGCTGGGCGAGAAAATGGGCGACAATGGAGGCATTGCTGCCGGATTGAACTACCTGTTTGAAAACAAACCTAAGATGCTCAACCCGGTCGATACCAGCGAATCGGCAAACATTCCGTTTTCTACGTTGTTCACCGGAATGCTTTTTATCACCACCTACTACTGGTGCACCAATCAGGCGATTGTGCAGCGAACCTTCGGCTCAAAGAGTCTGGCTGAAGGCCAAAAAGGCGTGCTGTTCGCGGCCGTGATGAAATTGCTTGGCCCTTTGTATTTGGTGTTACCGGGCATCATAGCCTGGCACCTGTTTTCCGGTGAGCTGGGAGATAAAGGAGATTTGGCCTATGGCAAACTGGCTATGGCTGTTCTTCCAACCTGGGCCCTTGGCTTTTTTGCCGCAGTAATTTTCGGAGCGATCCTCAGTTCCTTCAATTCCGGCATCAATTCTGCCACGACCCTGTTCTCGGTTGACCTCTACAAAGGATGGATCAATCAGGACGCAAGCGAACCGCAAATGGTGAAAGTCGGTAAGATCTTCGGCATCTTGATCGCCCTTGGGGCGATCGTTGTGGCACCTTTTATTGCAAAGGCATCAGGAGGTCTTTTTGATCTCATGAAGAACCTCGCAGCGCTCTACAACATTCCTCTGTTGGCTGTGGTTGTGATGGCTATCTTTTCCAAGCGAACTCCAGCGATTGCAGCTGTCGTTGCGATCCTCGGGGGCTTTGCATTCTACGCATATTTCGGCCTTTATCAGCAAAACACGATTTTTGGCCACACCTTGCATTGGCTACATGTGGCGGGAATTAACTTCGTGCTTTTGATTGCAGTGATGCTAGCCATTCGTTTCATCAAGCCCCGATCCGAAGCGTATCAGCAGGCTCACACCGGAGAAGTTGACCTCAGCCCCTGGAAATTTGCAGTTCCAGTCGGTGTCGTTGTGCTGGTCCTGATTGCCCTGATGTATTTTGGGATGTCCCGAATCGGACTTTAGAACACGACCTAACAGGGTTGGGTTGGTGATCTAACCCTGTTGACTCCTTGACCTGACAGGGTTCAGGCGGCGGATTCGACCACTTCTCCGGTCGAATCGTTTCGTTTCGCTAGACTACCAATTTTCCGAAATACAGCGGAAGCCAAACCAACGAGGTTTTTCACCGGCTGCGGCGTGTAATGGTACCAAACACGACGGGCGATCCACACTGGATGATTGCTCAATACCCGCTCACGAATCGCCAGGGAATCATTGTAGACCCACTCTTCATAGGCGGCGCGTTCGGGATCGTTGTAGTAGCTATCCAGATTTTCCGCAATTAGTGGAGTATCTTCTGCAATCCATTGTGGAGCAACCTTCAGTAAAGTTTCCACATCGTTGAGAGCTTTGTTGATGCCGCGACCAGCGCAGGGACATACCCGACCATAGGCATCTCCAATGAGAACAAAACCAGGCCGCTGATAGTTTGCAGACTTCATGACGCTTACCGAGCCACAATCCACCCGATCACCGACAGTCCACTCTCCAGTCAGTTGCTCAATCTTCGGCAAAAGTTTCCTCAGTTCCTCCGAGGTGTTTCCCTTGATAAAAGCCTTTTGTCTCTCATCCCCTGCGGGCCAATAAGTAAAAAGATTTGCACGGTATCCACCTTCCGGAATCGGAAACAGGTTCATGTAATCCGCTCCATTCTTACAGATTCGGACGGTAACGGAGGCAGAGGGCAGCTGGAAGCCGTCACCCGGAATAATATCGAACCCAAACGTTGAGGAATGATTCTTGCTGATGATGCGACGGCTTACGCCAATCGTTTTCAAGAAAGCATTGCCGCTACCTGTCGCCACTACCATCAGCTTGCAATCGACGAGGTCACCTGAACGTTGCAGCGTGATCTGTTGCCGTCCCGGTGAGTTTACCACCTCTCCCGCTTTGTCGTTGATCCGCTCAAAATCGGAGGAGTTCATCAACTTACTCCGCATTTCGTTGACCAACTTCCACAAGGGTATCGAATAGTCAGTGATAGCCACCTTTTTGAGGATCTGGCTACCTTTTACAAAAGCCGTTTCCGGCATAGGAAGACTAACCGCTTCCACCTCTTCGCGATGTCCCCAATCGATCAGTTTCTGGATGGATTGATTCGATACCCTTTCTGCACGAAAAAAAGGCGCTGCTTCCTCACGCTCGTCGATCAGAGCGACAGAAACTCCAGCTTTCAGAAATTGCGATGCAGCCGCTACACCGGCGATACCACCGCCGATGATCGCTACATCAAATTTTTTTGAGGAGGGCATCACCATAATATAACACAAGTTGTTTCGAATTTATTATAATTTTAATAAATTTTTAACGGTTACGTTATCAAGCAGGCTGCGGATGCAAGGCATTCGCGACATTGACGAACCGGCGAATTTTTGGTTCATTACCCTCCAGTTTTTTCAAACGCTCTCAGGCACCTTTCTCCTTTTTATTATGCCAAAGTTAGTTCGCAATCTCATCTGCGTTTTTGCAGTATTGGGGACAGTCGGGTTCAGCCAAAACAGCGATCCCGAGTTGATATCTTCGATCCCGCTGAAGGAGACCAAGCGCAGTGCCGACCTATCCACTCTGTTTGAACTTCTCGACCCGGAAAAGTCCGGCGTGACACTCGTGTCTCCGATTGATGAAGATCATCCGTATGCCCGGGCTTACCATTCCAGCTCGGCTTGTGCTGCCGTTGCGGTTGGGGATTTGAATTTGGATGGGCTTCCCGATATTTTTGCCGGCAATGGTCCGGAAAACAATGGTTTGTATCTGCAAACGGATCACTTGGTTTTTGAGGATGTTACCGATGATGCGGGTGTAAGCGGCGGCAAAGCCTGGGCAGTAGGCATTTCACTGGCTGACATCGATAACGACGGTGACCTCGACATTTTTGTCTGCAATTACGACCACCCGAATCAATTGTTCATCAATCAGACGATCAACGATGGCAAAAGATCAGATGGCCCTCTGAAGTTTATCGACAAGGCTCCGGAATACGGAATGGATTTGAAGGAGGGCTCCGTAGTGCCGGCTCTGGCTGATTATGACCGTGACGGGGATCTGGACATCTATATTTTGACCCACCAGATCTACCGGGAAAACGGGCGCCCGGGTGAGCCGATCATGATTTTCGAAGAAAACGGGAAACTGTTTGTCGGCGAGGAATGGCAGCGTTGGTATGAAGTGGACCAAAACAAACGCGGCGACAATGGCGAGTTTCTGTATACGGAGGCAGGAAGACCGGATTACTTTTTCCGCAATGACGGGGAAAAGGGTTTTACTGAAGTGACTGCTGAGGTCGGCATTACCAAAGAGCGTCATTGGGGAAATTCAGCAACCTGGTGGGATTACAATCAAGATGGATGGCCGGATTTGTATGTCGGTAATGATTTCAAGAGTCCGGATTATTTGTATCGAAACAACGGCGACGGCACGTTCACTGAGGTTTCTCAGCAGCATGTTCGCCATACCACGTGGTTCTCGATGGGAGCGGTGCAGAGCGACTTCAATAATGACGGGCACATCGATTTTCTTTTGGCAGACATGATGCCGAAGACTCATTACATGCAGATGGCATCGATGGCTTCAATGGCGGATCGACATGACAATTTGGAGTATGTCGATGGAGCGCAGCAGATCATGCACAACACTCTGCACATTAACACCGGCACAGATCGGTTCTTAGAAGGAGCATGGATGGCAAACGTTGCCCAGACGGAGTGGACCTGGGCGATTCGCAGTGCCGACTTTGATAACGACATGCTCCCTGACCTCTTCTTTTGCAATGGTATCCCAAGGCAGTTCAATCACTCTGATTTGCCGTCGATCACCCACGCGACGCTGGTAGGCAAGACTCACTGGGATCATTACAAAGGCACTCCGGAGCGACGGGAGCAAAATCTCGCCTACCGAAATAAAGGAAATTTTCAGTTTGAGGACGTTTCCAAAAAATGGGGCCTCGATCACCTTGGTATGTCCTACGGCGCCTCTCTGGGTGACCTGGACGGCGATGGCCGTCTCGATCTGCTTACTTCCAATTTGGAAGACCCTCTGAGCGTCTACCACAATCAAAGCGATTCCGGAAACCGGGTGGTAGTCGATTTTCGCGGCACCCGCAGCAACATTTCGGGCATCGGTGTGTTGGTGACCGTGGAAACGCCAGACGGCGTTCGCCAGAGCCGACAACTGTTTCCCTATGGAGGGTTTCTTGACGCTGATGAACCTATGGTGCATTTCGGGCTTGGCGAAAACAAAGAGATCGCCTGGCTTCGTGTCGAATGGCCCAGTGGAGAAGATCAAATCTATCGCAACCTAAAAGTGAACCAACGCTACACGGTTACCGAGCCGGATACAGGCGCCACAAAAAGTAAGCCCGTCGAATTCCGAAAAGCGACAGACACATGGTTCGAAGAATCGGTTTCTCTTAAAGGCTTTCCTCACAAAGAGACGGAGTTTGATGACTTTGATCGCCAACCCCTTCTCCCCTTTAAATTGTCTCAGCTGGGCCCCGGACAAGCTTGGGGCGATATCGATGGAGATGGCGATCCTGATATGTTTCTGGCCGGTGCAATGGGACAGCCTTCGCAGTTGTTCCGAAATCAGACACAACCCGGATCGGGAGATGTGATTTTGGCACCTGAGCCTGTGCTGGTTTTCAATGAAGATGCTCGTTTCGAAGATATGGGTGCTTTGTTCTTCGACGCTGATGGAGATGGTGATCAGGATCTGTATGTGGTGAGCGGAGGTGTAGAAACAGTGCCTGGAGGGGAAACCCTTCAAGACCGTCTGTATATCAATCCCGGCAACGGAGATTACCAGCGCGCGCCGGAAGGCATGATCCCGCCTCTACGAAACAGCGGTAGCGTGGTTACTGCTGCAGACTTCGACCGTGATGGCGATTTGGATTTATTTGTCG
This sequence comes from Verrucomicrobiota bacterium, assembly GCA_020629815.1. GTDB lineage: Bacteria > Verrucomicrobiota > Verrucomicrobiia > Verrucomicrobiales > DEV007 > Arctic95D-9. The sequence goes on along the minus strand of JAHDCN010000012.1, from coordinate 13,724 downwards.
GGTCACGATCCATTCCGGGACGCTACCCTGAGTCTCCCGAAAGTATTTTGCTACGCAATGACTCAGGAAAGTTCACTTCGGCTGCAGCCGAAATCGCACCAGGGCTTGTGAATGCCGGAATGGTCACCAGCGCCTTGTGGTCCGACACCAACAACGACGGTTGGATTGATTTGCTTGTAACCACGGAATGGGGCCCGATCCGCCTGTTTCGAAATCTGGAAGGCAATCTTGTCGACCAAACAGAAGAAGCGGGACTTGATGGCCCGGGTTTGGCCACTAGAGGATGGTGGTATGGCATTGATGGTCGCGACGTCGATAATGACGGCGACATCGATTACGTGGCAACCAATATGGGACGTAATACGGTTTACGAAGCCAGTCTCGAATCCCCTTCCCTTTTGTTTTACGGTGACTTCGACCGCTCGGGAAAATCGTCCATAGTCGAGGCTCGCTTTCTTACCGAGAATGGTAAGAAAATTTGCTTCCCCCGCCGTGGCTTCATGGCAAGTGCTCGTGCGATGCCTTCCATTGCGGATAAAATGCAAACCTTTCACAACTACGCAGTGCAACCACTTCAGGGTATCTACGACATTAACCTGCTTTCGGAAGCGCAGCAGTTCCGCACCAACAATCGTGACAACTGCCTCTTGCTGAATGATGGAAGCGGCAAATTTACGTTTTCTCCACTACCGCACTTGTCGCAGATTTCACCGAGTTTTGGTGTTTCCTTACGCGACGTTGATCTGGATGGGCGAGCGGATTGCTATCTCGTGCAAAATCACTTCAATCCGCAGCAGGAAATGGAGATGCTCGCCAGTGGTTTATCTCTGCTGCTGAAAGGCACCGGAGACGAAGCGCAGCCATTTGAAGTTGTGTGGCCGAAAGAAAGCGGTCTGGAAGTACCCGGCGATGCAAAGAGCCTCGCTGCCGTCGATGTCAATCTGGATGGCCGCGAAGACTTGATAGTTGGGGTTAACAATTCCGACCCAAAGCTTTTTGTGAACCGGACAGGCGAGAATAGTGAAACTCACCCACTACGAATCAGACTCAAAGGCCCGGCAGGTAATCCAGCGTCGGTAGGCTCAATGATCACCGTGAATGCTGGAAACCTGCCTCCACAAACTGCGGAAGTTTCCGCCGGCGGTGGTTTTCTCAGCCAAAGTTCGACTGACGTAATATTCGCCGTTCCAAACGACGGTGCCGATACGGTCACTGTCACGATTCGCTGGCCTGATGGCAAAACCAGCAAAACAGAAACATCTGGTGAATCCGCTTTCCTGTCGTTAGAGCGTAACTATTGAGGTAAAGTAGTGTCCCAAATCCTATGAAACGGCTTTTCTTCTTACTCAGTGCATTACTGGTTCCGGTATCGATGCAGGCGGCTCCTGCAGATGCTGTGGAGAGTTTGCGAAAGATTCTTGCTGAAAATGAAGTGACTCCACTGGATCCCGTTCCGGAAATCTCCGATGGCAAATTTGCTTTGGGTCAGGCGTTATTTTTCGACCCGATCATCGGTGGCAATATGGATGTCTCCTGCGCCACCTGCCACCATCCGACAACAGCGACCGGCGACGGCAGATCCCGGGCGGTAGGCACACGCTCCTATGTTGATAAGGGACGCCGCATGCCGGAAGGACTACGCTTAGTAGACGTCGAAGGGCGCGACCCGGTCCTGATGGGCTTTAACTTGAATGGTGCGGCTCACCCCTTCACGCCCCGAAACTCACCGGAAATCTTTAACCGGGGAGATTCTGCCTGGAAGACCATGTTTTGGGACAACCGGGTTTTCGAAATGGAAGATGGCAGGTTCGCTGTAACACAGCGACGATTGACCAAATCTCCTGATTACCTCCAGGTAATTATGCCTGAGAATATCGAGAACGTGCTGGCCGCCCAGGCAATGATGCCGGTTCTTTCGGACGCTGAGATGCGAGGCCACAAAGGAGAGACTTCAAAAACTGGAGTTCACAACGAAGTCGGTGAGGTTCTCGGACAAAACGAAGAAGAAATTTGGGCCGCCCTGATTGACCGCCTCATGAAGATTGAGGGCTATCAGAAATTGTTTGCCGAAGCTTACCCGGATATTCCACGGGAGAAGCTTCATTTTTCTCACGCTGCCAATGCAATTGCCGCGTTTGAGATCAAATCATTCACTCACAGGGACAGCCCTTTTGATAAGTTTCTGGCGGGAGACGCTAGCGCTCTTGGAGAAGAACAAGTTCGCGGCGCTCACCTCTTTTACGGCAAAGCCAACTGCGCCAGCTGTCATTCTGGCAAACTGTTCACTGACCAGCAGGTTCACAACATTGGCGTGATTCCTATTGGACCCGGTCCCGACTCCAGTGAGGATGCAGACTACGGTATTGCCCACCGCTCGAACCATGGACTTGATAAGAAGTATCACTTTCGGACACCTCCTTTGCGCAATGTGGAACTGACTCATCCCTACATGCACAATGGCGCATATACCACTCTGGAAGCAGCTGTTCGGCACCACTTGAACCCTGTTTACAGCCTGGACAATTACGATGCTTCTCAACTGGAACCGGAGTTCCGCGGCGGTGTCCATCGCGAAAAACAGATCATCCGGGATGTGAAGAGCACCATGCCGGCTGAGTTAAAGCTCCCTCAAACGCACCTGTCAGATTCTGAAATCTCCGACCTTTTGGCCTTCCTTCGCTCACTAACCAGCCCTTCAGCGAGAGACATGTCTGCTGTAATACCTGACTCGATCCCCAGCGGACTCGACATGGTTCTTCCATTTCCCGAAAATGATTAGAAAACTCGGACTTTACGAGTCCTCCGTTTCGGCCAATACTGGCAGCGAATGATAGAAATGTTCGCACCGAGCAGCGCTGCTCTCGCCAACGCGGGAGCTGAAGTTCTCCGCAACTACGAATCGGTGACCCCCAGTTACGTGGCTTGGGAAGTGTTTCTTCTGATCCTTCTGATTCTGATCAATGGATTCTTCGTTGCCGCCGAATTTGCTTTGGTAAAATTGCGATTGAGCCAACTGGAGGAGCCGGTCGCCGAGGGTAAAGGCGGCGCAAAGCTTTCTCAGCATATGCTTCAGAATTTGGACAATTACCTCTCGGCCTGTCAGTTGGGAATCACAATCTCCTGCATTGCTCTCGGTTTTGTTTCCGTACCATTCGTATCATCGGTTCTACAACCACTGCTTAGCTACTTTGATTTGGCGGAAGGAACAATCCAGATCATCTCTGCTGTATTGGGCGTCTTGGCCGTTACCTTTCTCCACGTGGTAATTGGAGAGCAGGTACCCAAAGGGCTCGCCAGCCGTGAACCACTGGGCACATCTCTAATTTGTTGTCGTCCGCTGAACGGGTTTTATCACCTTTTCAAAGGTCCCATTTGGCTTCTAAACTGGGGCGCCAACAGCTTGCTCCGCCTGGTATTTCGAGCGCAACCCACTGAGGAAAGTGACTTTACCCACAGTGCTGATGAGCTGCGCATCCTTGTCGAAGAAACAGGGAAGGCGAAAGAAGTGACAGAGACGGAACAGGAAATCCTCATCAATGCTCTCGAGTTAAATGAGCTGAGCGTCCGGGATATTATCACTCCCAGAAATGATGTCGTTAGCCTCGATATTAATAAGCCGTTCGAGGAGAATCTGAAAATTGCAATGGCAACCAAGCATACCAGATTTCCTCTCGTAGATGGTCATTTGGATGAGACAAAAGGTCTGGTGCACATCAAAGACCTGATTGTTGAGATGCAGAACAAAGAACCTTCGCTTGAGAATGTTCTTCGAGAAATCATGCCAGTTCCGGAGTTGGTGAAGCTGGATGAAATGCTCAAAACTTTTCAGACGAAGAAGGAGCATGTTGCGCTTGTGGTCGATGAGTATGGCGGGTCACTCGGTCTTGTGATGCTTGACGATGTCCTTGACCAAATCGTAGGAGACATTCAGGACGAATTCGATGAAGACATTCATTCGATTGAAAAACTAAACGAGGATGAGTTCACCGTGGAAGGATCCTTTCCGCTTCACGAGCTATCCGATGAAATTGAAGGCCTTGAGTTGGAAAGCCCTGATGTCAGCACGATTGGAGGCTATATCACCAGCATGATCGGGAGACTACCTGAGGTTGGCGAATCAACTGAAATTGAAGGTTTCTCCGTGGAGGTTACCAAGGCTGACGAACGCTCCATAAGGGAAGCCAAATTCACTCGAATTGCGCAACCCACTGCCGATCAAACGGAGGAGTTAGAGTCTTCTCAAACGAAAGAAGAGGAGTAGTTCTCTCTTTTTCCCAGTTATATACCATTCTCAACTCATGCTTCCAAAACTGTGGGTTCTCACCAGCCTTGTATTCTTTGCACTCTACCAAAACCTGATGGCGCAAACTGACGATCCAGACCTTCGCTTCACCGATCAAGACCCTCTCATTTGGATGGAGGAAGTAGAGGGTGCCCGAGCATTGCAATGGGTCCGAGAACAAAATGAGAAAACCCTAACAGATTTACAATCTGATCCGCGCTTCGCGAAGTACGAAAGCGAAGCAAAAGAAATTCTCACTTCAAAAGAGCGCATTCCCTACGGCCGTATTCGAGGTGCTTACGTCTACAATTTCTGGCAGGACGATAAAAATGTTCGTGGACTGTGGCGCCGGACAACCAGAGAAAGTTACGCGACAGAAACCCCTGAATGGGAAACAATTCTCGACTTTGATGAATTAGCAGAGAAGGAAGGAAAGAACTGGGTTTACAAGGGTGCCTCGACCTATCGTGATAAAGACACAGATCGATATTTCTCATTGGTTTCCTTATCAGATGGCGGAAAAGATGCGATTGTCCGGCGCGAATTCGATATCGAGAAAAAGGAGTTTGTCGATCAGGGGTTCCGAACTCCGGAAGCAAAGCAGAGCGCAAGTTGGCTTGGACCTGATACCCTTCTCATCGGCACAGACTGGGGCGATGATTCTCTTACGGAATCTGGATATGCCCGCATTCTGAAGCGTTGGCAGCGTGGCACTCCTCTGGAAGATGCGGAGACGGTTATTGAAGTTCAGAAAACTGATGTCGCGGTTTGGCCATTCACGATTGAGTTGGAGGACGGGACCATACTCGCTCACGCGATGGAAGCCGATACCTTCTTCACCTCGACGAATTGGTGGCTGCCCGACGATGGCTCTGAACCGGTGAAGTATCCCCTACCCGCAAAATCGGAGATTGATGGGTATTATCGTGGTCATTTGCTCGTTTCTTTAAAGGAGGATTGGCAACCCGAAGGACAGGACGAAAAGTTTTCCAATGGTGACTTGATTGCATTCGAGCTGGAACCATTTTTGCAAACCAAGAAGCTGCCACATGTCTCGTTGGTATTTCGTCCGAGTGAGACTCAGGCGGTAAATTACGTCGCTGTCGCAAAAGATGCGGCTTTGCTCTCAATCAATGACAACGTGGTGGGGCGGATTCTCCGTCTCGAGTTGGGTGAAGATGGTTCGTGGAATACGCGTCCCGTTGAGTTACCTGGCTCGGGCCAGACAGGCATCGCATTTTCAGACGAAGAAGAGGACGTCGTTTTCCTCAACTACGAAGATTTTCTGACACCGGACTCGCTGTTGCAATACGACACGCGCAGTGGCGAACTTAAAACGCTCAAGAGTCTACCTCCTAAATTTGATCCTTCCGGTTTGGTCGTGAAACAGCATTTCACCGAATCAAAGGACGGAACCCGCATTCCCTATTTTGTTGTTCACAAAGAAGGTATCCCTTTCGACGGATCCACCCCTACCCTGCTTTACAGCTATGGCGGCTTTCAAATTTCGATGCGGCCCGGGTATCGCCCTACAACTGGTAAGATTTGGCTGGAGAATGGCGGAGCTTACGTTCTGGCAAATATCCGTGGTGGCGGTGAGTTTGGCCCTGCCTGGCACCAAGCCGGATTGAAGACAAACCGTCAGAGAATTTACGACGATTTCATCTCAGTCGGCGAGGCTGTCGTGAAATCTGGCCTCACTTCCCCAAAGAGGTTGGGTATCATGGGAGGGTCAAACGGTGGCCTGCTCATGGGAGTCATGCTGAATCAACGCCCGGATCTTTGGAATGCAGTGGTAGTGCAAGTTCCTCTGCTCGACATGTTGCGCTACCACACCCTTTTGGCCGGAGCTTCGTGGGTCGATGAATACGGTTCCCCGGAGGTGCCGGAAGAGCGTGCCTTTCTGGAGAAGATTTCGCCTTATCACAACTTCAAATCAGAGAAGGAATATCCGATTCCGTTTTTTGTGACTTCGACCAAGGACGATCGGGTTCATCCCGCACATGCCCGCAAGCTAGCCAAGCTGTTTGAGGAAGCCGGGAAGCCTTTCCTCTACTACGAGAATATCGATGGCGGGCACTCAGCTGCAGCCAACCAAAACGAACGCGCGAAGCGGACCGCTTTGGAATTTGTCTATCTTGCCCGTCAGCTAATCGACTGAGCAACTAGTAGAGCGGAGCAAAGGTAGTTCCCTCTCCCGCCTGTTCCTGCTCAATAATGGAATCGGCTTCGTATTTCACGCTGCAATTTGTGGCCGGGTGCGCAAAGCCGCGGAACTTTCCGCCACTTTTTACCAAGTACGTATTATTCGTTCCGGAATGAGCGGTTAGTGAAGCGCCGCTTTCAATCACATACGTACAGTTCGCTCCCCCCGCCCCGATAATCTTTGCCCCGGAACGCAAAATGAATTTGTGGTTCGCTTCATCGGGATAATGCAGCGTGCCGGTGACTTCACGGACAACAGCAGGGCTGGAATTTCCACCGCCCGAGGAGGTGGTCTCGCACTGACAAAGCAACAGGGCCGAAACAACGGGAAAAAGGAACGAAAAAAGACGCGGCATAAGGAAAATTTTGGCTTTTGTTTCCGGGGAGAGACTGTAAGCATCAAGTCGTTCTCAATTCAAGCTCTCATGAAAGCTTTGACTCTTACCGAATACAATCGCTTCGTTTTTGCGGAAGCACCTAAGCCCGAGATTCGTGACAACGAAGTGTTGATCGCTGTGAAAGCCTGCGGGATTTGTGGATCAGACATTCATGGAATGGATGGCAGTTCCGGCAGGAGAATCCCTCCTATCATTATGGGCCACGAAGCTGCGGGTGAGATTGTCCAAACCGGTGCAGGTGTAGATGCATGGAAAGAGGGTGACCGCGTCACGTTTGATTCCACCGTGTATTGCGGAGATTGCGAAGACTGCAAAAAAGGGCAGGTCAATCTATGTCCGGAACGCAATGTCCTTGGCGTGTCATGCGACGACTACCGAAGACATGGCGCTTTCGCAGAATACGTAAGTGTACCTCAACATATTTTGTACGCCCTGCCCGACGATATTCCATACGAACAAGCCGCTTTTGCTGAACCCGTTTCGATCGCATTGCATGGAGTGAATCGCGTGCCCCTGCAACCCGGTGATTCAGCCGTGGTAGTCGGGGCAGGTTTGATTGGACTATTGGTCGTCCAAGCATTGAAAGCCAAAGGAGCGGGGACTGTTGTTGCTGTCGATATTGATGAAAAGAGACTCGCTTTGGCAAAAGAACTGGGAGCAGACCATACCCTGGTATCCGACGAAACGGTGCCCGCCAAAGTCCGCGAGCTGGTAGGAAACGATGATGGAGCCGATGTTGCTCTGGAGGTGGTAGGCTTTGGTCCGACTATGAAGATCGCCGTCGAATCAGTACGAAAAGGTGGCAGTATCGGCTGTGTAGGAAATCTGCAGGCAGAAGTGCCGTTTCCTCTTCAAGCCGTTGTCACCAGAGAGCTCAGCGTATTTGGAAGCTGTGCCTCTGCCGGAGAATATGGCGATGCCGTTGAAGCGGTGGCAACCGGAGCTATCAATGTGAAGCCTTTAATTTCAGCCGTCGCTGATTTAGAGGATGGAGCCGAGTGGTTTGACCGGCTTTACAAGAATGAGGAAGGCCTGATGAAGGTCATTCTGAAGCCGACCTAACCCTGTTTAGTCACTGACCTAACCCTGTTAGGTCAGAAAAAAAGTAGGCATCCGGGACGGAAGAAAGCGGGAATCCGCAGTGGCGTCGGGTCGCTTTTGTGTCAGCTTTTGGGATGGCATATATCATCAACGGAAAGAAGATTTCTGACGACGAGATTTACGACGAGTTCGAGTCTATCAAAGATCACTACACCCGAATGGGTGAGACTGTTTGCTGTGATCGTGATGAAGAATTCATGCAGTTTGCGAAAGACAATGTCGTCAATCGCACTCTGATGGAGCAGGATTCGATCGCGCGTTTTGGTGAAGTTGCCGAAACAGCCGTTGATCAAGGCCTGGCTGAGTTGATCGCACAGCATGGCGGTGAACAGGAATTTTATGACAACACCGGTTTCAATAAAGGTGATGAGTTGATGATCCGAAGCAAGGTTCGAAGTGGCCTTATCGTTGATCGTGTGCTCGCCGAAGTTCTTGGTGATGAGAAACCGCCAACCGAAGACGAATTGCAGCAATTTTACGAAGCGAATATCGAAAATTACATGACGCCGGAGCGTGTTCGGGTCAGCCAGCTTTTTATCGAACCATCAAGCCACGAAGACGCGAAAGAGGTTTACACGAAATTGCGTGGCATTCGCGAAAGCCTGCTTTCCGGAGCGGATTTTGAAGCCGCTGCAGAAGAGCATGGAACCAAAGACAAAGGCGAGATCGACCTTGGTTTTATGGCTCAGGGCGAGACGATGCCGGAGATTGAGGCCATCACCTTTTCCTTAATGGATGACGAGGTTAGCCCTATTATCGCAACCCACTTCGGATTCCACATTTTCAAACTTACCGGACGAGAGGAACCTGCTCCGGTGCCAATGGAGCAAATTGAGGACCTGCCTGTTCACTATGCAACAGAAGTCAGAGAGACTGCTATCAATGGCTATATTGATAAACTGAAAGCGGAAGGATCAGTGGAAGAGATTACAGAGCAGGTGCAACACGCCTAGCCAACGACGTGTATCACTTAATGCGCCAGAGCGAGCTCACCCTGCTCATCATACTCGAGGCTCAGCTCCCGGGTATCGTATCGGATTTGCAAAAAAGTATCGACGCCCTCGATGTCGTCATCAGAAAGGGAAGCCATTACAAAGCGCTCTCCCGCCATCGGCCCTTCTGAGACAATGATGCCCTCACGAAACAGTCGTGCGGTGGCTTGAACCCCTCCCATTGATTCGGGAATCACATGAGCCACGCCCAAGGCAGCAAGGGCAGCGGACATGGAATCGATTTGCCGGGCATTCTGCCGGTCCTTTGCGTTACTGGCAGTATCGAAAACATTGCTAACGCTGGGAATGGCGATTGCAGCAATGATTCCTATCACGGCAACCACTACGAGCATCTCCACGAGACTGAACCCCAATGCTTTCCGAATTGTCTTACTTGAAATCATTTCAATCTGCTCAATAGTCAATAAACCTTAATATTATTGGCTAGCCAACAAGGGCAATTTACTTATTGCGACCAATAAATTTACCATAATTACTTGTTGAATCAATAATTATTAAATTTATATTTTTCATGAATTTTGAGTAATTATCGAACAGTTTCCGGATTTCTCTTTTGTCTGGTTGCCTTTACTTCCTGTCTATTTTCGCAGGAAAGTGACGAAACCGCGAACCAACTGGAAAACCGTATTCGTTTCACTCACCTTGGGTCAGAGCAAGGCGTGACTTCAGAGCGCGTGTTTGACCTGATCCAAGGGCAGCGGCGTTTCATGTGGTTGGCTACAGATGACGGCCTTGATCGGTTTGATGGTTATGAGGTGACCTCCTACCGCCACGAACGTGAGTCGAACAAGTTCACCTGTATAACCAGAGCGGTAACAAAGGGAGCGCAAAAAGAGACTCTTTATATCGGAACCAAAAGTAACCGTCTGTATATTTTCGACCCGGACGCTGCAGAGTTCGAGATTGTTCCAATTCTCGGATCGGACGGTTCAGAGTCTACGAGCATAGAAATCACTCATCTGGGCGTTTCAACAAACTTAGGGCTTCCCAACGAACAGCTTCTGTTAATAGGAACTACGAAAGGCTTGAGGTTGCTCAATACGGCGACGAAGCAGCTATTGGCGGACACTGGCCCGGTGTCGAAAAGTCGTATTTCTTCTATTTCCGTTTTCCCAGTGAAAGGTGAAGGGAAGAAAACTAAAAGTAGAGAAGAAGTCTGGATTGGAACTGAAGATGGTGGGCTCTTTCGGTTTGAGTTGGGTCGCGATGCCGAACAGAGCACGTTCCGGAAACTCTGGTCAGGTGACGCGCCGATCACCGATGTCGAGTTCAATGGCGAAGCCAGCCTTTGGGTAGGCACCAATGGAGACGGTGTGTATCGCCTGAGTCTAGAGGGTAAACAGGAGAAACACCTTCCTGATTTGCCTTTGCGCAACATCACATGCCTGAAGTTGGACTCTAATGGCGACCTCTGGATAGGGACTAACCTGGGGCTCGCAAGGATGCAAAAGGGCTCAAAGCAATTTCAGGTGTTTCAAAACGATTTGCGAGATTCTGGAAGTTTAGCACATAACCATGTAACCCAGATCGTTGAGGGCGCGGCTAAGATGCTTTGGGTTTCCACCCGGGAAGGTGGTACCTCTCGCTTCAGTCTGGATCAATACTGGTTCCCGCACATTCGGGAAAGCCTGACTCAGAACAAAGGACTCCCCCACTCTTCCATTTGGGTTTTTTGCAATCAGGCCTTAACCGGCAAAGTTTGGATTGGAACAGAAAAAGGCCTGGTTCTTTGGAACCCCAAAACCGCAGAGATCGAGCGACCCATTTTACCGGACCTGATAAATAAAAGCTACATTGTGTCACTCGTGGAGGATCAGGAGGGCCAACTATGGATCGGCACGAAAGGCGACGGCGTCATTAAGTTCTCGGAAGAAACCGGCGATTTTTCCCATTTCCGAAAGGAAGATTCCGAGTCTGGCATTCCTCACAATTACATCCGCTGTCTTCTGCAAGATAACCGGGGCAAGATTTGGGCTGCCACCTATGGCGGTGGCGTTGCTGTTTTCCGGGAGCAGACGGAGGGCTTCGAGCCGGTTGATGTTCAGGAAGGAATCGACGCCACTTTTGTGACGAGCGCGACAAAAGGGCCTAAAGGAAATTTATTTTTTACCACGCAGGATGGACTACTTGTGAAACGCCCGAATGGCGAAAAGCTGGAAGATTTGCGCACCGCCTTTCCTGCAACGGCACAAATCTCACGAGACGAGTTGACTGGTCTAACCTGCGTTCATGTGAATTCACAAGGTGTGCTTTGGGTTGGCACTTCCGCTAACGGAGTAAAAACCATACGCACAGATTCTTCCGACCTGGTCGAGTTTACAAAAGAGAACAGCCGTTTGAATTCCGATCATATCAGTAGCGTAATCAGTGACGCCAGCGGGGTACATTGGGTGAGCACTCCGAGAGGGATTGCCCGCTTTAACAATGATCGCAACTTGACGGTGCGTCAGTTTACTCTCGAAGACGGCCTTCAGAAAGGCGGCTTTAACGATAATGTTTCGATTCTTACTTCCAATGGATCTCTTCTTTTCGGCGGCACGTCGGGAATCAACATCATCAATCCAAACCGTCTTCCACCGCCGGAACAACTTCCGATCCCAATTATCACCGGATTGGAAATGTTTGGAAAGCGCATCAAGCCAGGCGGTGAGAACAAGATTTTGCCAAAGCCGATTGCAAGCATGAGCAAACTGGTAATTCCGTATGATCCGCGGAACCAGATTGGATTCGAATTCGCCAATCTCGATTCCAGGTTCCCAACAAACGGAAAATTTGAGTATCGAATGAAGGGCGGTGCTTTCGAAGGAGAATGGGTGCCTGCCAAAAAGACACGACTTGCAGTCTACTCGGCCCTACCCGCCGGGGAATATGAATTTCAAGTGCGCAGCTCACCTGACGGCAAAATTTGGAACAAAAATATTGCCAAGGTAAATCTCGATATTCCCCCTCCCTTTTGGATGTCCTGGTGGTTTCGTCTCGCTGCGTTAAGCGCTGGCATCATTGCGGTCGTATCGATTTCGCAATGGGTTATTCGTTCGCGGGTGAAACAGGTGAAACGAAGAGAAGATGCCCTAAAGGCCGAGCGGGATCACGCGGAAGCTGCCTTGGCGCGGGAGCTGCAAAACACCATGCTCATTGAACGCTCTGCAAGCACTTTCCGCGAAGGTATGAAAGGTGGACTGTTGGGCGACTCTGTCACAAGCTTCGCGGAACAATTCCAGGCCTCACATTGTGTCATGCTCCGGGCGATTTCCGACGAAGACGCAGAGCAAGAAGTAGAGCTGGTTGCAAGTTTCAATGCCGACTCACCTGAAAAGGGGGAGATGGCCTCCGCCCCGGCCAGTTCTCCGTTTTATCAGCAAGTGCTGAGATCTGGGGAACCAGTGTTTTGTTCTGACCCATCATCCATACCTAAGGAACTACGTCCCCTTCTAGGGAAAAAATTGAACGACCCGATCATAGCGGTTCGCACTGATTTTGGAGACCGACCAAACGGAATTATTGTGCTGCAGCGTTCAGGGGTTACGGCACTGGAAGACCTGGACGAATCATCGGAGAAACGCAGAAACAATGGGTCGTGGCAGGCAGACGATGTTCAGCTGCTGAAAACCCTGACTGGTCAGTTTGGCATTGCCCTTGCCCAAATTGGAGCTGACAAGAAGGAAAAGGAATACCGCACGCGACTCGAACAGGCAAAACATGATGCTGAAGTCGCGAACCGGGCAAAAAGTGATTTCCTTGCAAAGATGACGCACGAATTGCGCACGCCTTTGAACGCAATCATCGGCTTCACTGAGATTATCAAAGAGGAAGAAGAGACGCTCACAGCAAAGCAAAGAGAGCATATCGATATCGTTAATAATTCGGGAGAGCACCTCTTGGATGTTATTAATGAAATCCTCGACTTGTCCAAGATCGAAGCAGGCAAACTCGAAAGGAATGATGAGGAATTCGAATTCGTCCCGATGCTTCGCTCTGTTTATGAGATGTTGGACATTAAGGCGCGGGAAAAGGGTATTTCTTTCGACTTCAATGCTTTCACTGCCTTGCCCGGCCTCGTAGAAACTGACCGGAGTAAGATTCGCCAAACTTTGATCAATCTCCTCGGCAATGCGATTAAGTTCACGGAAGAAGGAGGCATTGCGCTGAGCGTTGGGGCAAGCGTAATCAGCGAGCCTGTTGCGAATGAAGAAGGAAAAACCAGTCGCAAAGTACGGGTAAGCTTCGAGATTCGCGATTCCGGCAAGGGCATTGCTGCTGACGAAATTCCGAAGTTATTCGAGAACTATTCCCAAACGGAGTCTGGCCGAAAATCTGCACAAGGCACAGGTCTCGGACTGCCGATCGCCCGGAGTTTTGTAAAACTTTTAGGTGGCGATATCGATGTAGAATCGACTCTTGGCGAGGGTACAACATTTCGCTTCTATATCGAATGTGATGAAATTGCTCACGCGCAATCAGAAGACGGCAAGATTAGCCGCTCCCTCACTGAAGGTATGGCGCAGAAAATCAACGGTTTTGATTCCGAGCTGGACGAGGTACGCATTCTTATCGTGGAAGACCAACCAACCAACCGCCTGCTACTGAAAAAGATTCTTGGCAAAGCTGGTTTTGTTCTCAACGAAGCAACCAATGGCCAGGAAGCGGTTGATCAATGGAAGTCCTGGCAACCGCACTTGATCCTGATGGATGAAGACATGCCAGTGATGCGCGGAACTGAGGCGA
>JAHDCN010000280.1:2175-4128 GCA_020629815.1 Verrucomicrobiota bacterium | reverse complement strand
AATCGAGGTCTTAGCCTTAGTCAAACAAGCTGCGCAGGTTGTCGCGGATTCCGGTGAAAGCTTTGTGTGCCTCATCGGCAAGATCGTTGATGGAATCGCCGAGCTTTTCGATTTCGGGTTCGAGTTTTTTCTGCAGTGTTTCCAGTTCGCCTTTTACCTGGTCTTTTTTCATCTGCAGCTCTTCTTCCACGACGACGGTCCGGATGCCGACATCCAGAGCGAGCGCATCGAGCTTGGTTTGCAGAGACTCACCTGCCAGCTCGAATTTCTCCCGATATTCGTCCTGAGTGGGCTCCCATTCTTTTCGTGTAGATTCGATCGCGCTGCCGATCTTTTCCCGCTGCTCTGCCAGTGCATCGCGTGATTCCATTTTTCCGAGTGCCAGCTGGACTTTCAAGCTATCAAGCTTCTGCTTGAGAGCAGCTGATTTCTCGGAGTCTTCGTTTCCACTCAATACGGCGGCGGCAGCAGTTTCCACCAATCCTTTGAAATCCCCCTTGTGCTGTTCGACGAAATCAACGGCTTCGCGTTTGCCGAGGTTGAGTTGAACGATCAGTGAGTCAACTTCGCCTTTGATGGATGAAATCAGGGAAGGTGGGTCTTCGGGCAGGGCAGGAAGATTGGTGTCGGAAGAGGTGTCGTCTTTCATGTCGTGATGGTATCAGGAGTGTTCAGTTTGAGCAAGTTCATGCGATTCGGAAACTTTTGCAGTTGCGCGCCATGGCAGTGCGGTATCTCGTTTTGTGATGTCTGAGGAGTCGTCCACGAGCACTGGTTTTCGTCCCCACCGTATCCCTGTTGAAGTGGCGGTACTGGGTGGTGGATTCGGTGGGGTGTTTTGCGGTAGGCAATTAGGGAAAACGCTGAAGAAAATCGGCAAAGATCCTGAGAGTGCCGCCATTGTTTCCGATCAGAACTACATGGTTTTCCAACCTCTTCTGGCCGAGGTCGCCGGAGCTTCGCTCTCCCCTCGTCATGTGGTGAATCCGATTCGCACTCTGTGCCGCGGCTTGAGCATTTACAAAGGGACCATCAAAAGCGTCGATTTGAAAAAGCGGGAAGTGCTGGTCGATACCGGCAGCTTCAGCTCCGGAGTAATTCTGGAATACAATCATCTCGTGCTCGGTCTTGGTGCGGAGGTCGACCTGAGTCGTGTTCCCGGTATGCCGGAGCACGCGCTGCTGATGCGTAATGTGGGTGACGCGATGATTCTCCGGGCAACAATCATTTCCCGGATCGAAGAGGCCAATGTCGAAAACCGGGAGGAAGTTCGCAAACGGCTGCTGACTTTCGTCGTCGTCGGTGGAGGCTACTCCGGGGTCGAGACTGCCGGTGAGATTCTCGACATGCTGCATTCGATCAGCAAGTACTACAAACGGATCTCCAAGGATGAAATCCGTGTGGTGCTGATTCACAGCCGGGATAGAATTCTGCATACCCTGAGTTTGGCACTCGGTGACTTTGCGCAGAAAAAGCTGAGAAAGCGCGGTTTGGAAATCGGCCTGAACGAAAGGGTCAGTGCGGTCACTTCGACCAAGGTGTATCTAAAAAGCGGAGGAGTGATTGAGACCGCTACCGTCGTTTCCACCGTCGGTAATGCGCCGAATCGGGTGATTCGCGACCTGTGTGACAAAGAGGAATTGGAGCACGAGAGATACTGGGTGAAGACCGACGAATACATGCGTGTTCTCGGACAGGAAAATGTCTGGGCCGTCGGCGACTGCGCTGCGATCCCCATGGCTTCCAGCTACGGTTCCAGCAACTGCCCGCAGACTGCGCAGTTTGCGATGCGCCAGGGCAAACATTTGGCTGATAACATCGCGGCCCGGATCAAAGGCACCGACCTCAAAGCTTTCACTTTCACCGGACTGGGTGAACTGGCTTCGATTGGGCACCGCACTGCTGTGGCGAGTATCAAGGGGCTGCAGTTCTCCGGCTTTCTCGCCTGGTTCT
>JAHDCN010000280.1:0-2075 GCA_020629815.1 Verrucomicrobiota bacterium | reverse complement strand
ACCGAAGGCAAAACGGTCCGGACGATTAATCCCGGCGACTTCTTCGGCGAACGGGCACTGGTTTATGGAGGCGGCTATCTGTACGATGCCGTCGCGACTGAACGCACCGAGTTAATGTCAGTCAGCGGCGATCAGATTTTACCTTTCTTTGAAGCCAGTGATCGTTTGCGTCGGGTTCTGGCAAAAACGACCACACAATCATCCGCCGAAGCAGAGCTCACAGCGATTGAGCGCAAAATGGACTCCGCCATGCTTGGCAAAACGGTCTCCGATGTGATGATCACCGAGATGGCTACTCTGTTGCCTTCGCAAACGGTGCACGATGCGCTGCAACTTTTCCAGAAGCGACGCTTCGGAGCGTATCCGCTGGTTACCGAAGACGGTGTTTTGGCGGGGGTTGTCAATCGGGAGGACTTCTACGATTTCATGAAACGGGAAGATGTTTCCGTGAAAAGCACTCTGGAAAACATTGTGCAGTATCCGCTACCGATCGTGCCAAAGGATGCCACGGTTGCCGAAGCGTTGGAGCAGATTGTTCGATCCGGTCGTTACAAATGTCTCGTCACCGATGCGAACAGCAAATTGCTGGGGATGGTCACGCTCCTCGATTTGGTCGCCGATGCCGACGCTTTTGGAGACCAGTCGTGATCTCTAATTCCCCTGTTCCAGATAGACCAGAAGATCGCGCACTTCTTCCACGCTTAGCCCGGCTAATAACCCGGGAGGCATCAGAGACATCTCCAATTCGGTGCGGTCTTCAATCTCCAGCTTATCGAGACCGACATCATTCCCCGCGATGTCGCGATAAAACTCTTTGCCACTGCGTCCTCCATTTCGAAGTAGGAAGCCGACAAAGGTCTCGCCATTTTTCATCTTCACCGAACGCGGGTGAAACTGCGGCGGCACTTCTGCCTGCGGTTGCAAAATCGAAGTCAGCAGCCATTTGCGATCGTCCCGCTCGCCTACGGTCGACAAATCAGGCCCGACGATTTTGCCACGACCGGAGTGCCGGTGGCAACTGGCACAGCGGGCTTTGAGCGGGTGGTGAAACAAACGTTCTCCCGCTGCCGGATCAGGTTTTGATTTCAGTTCATCGATTGCCGCGAGCCATGCGTCGATGTCATCGAAAGCGGGTTGCCCTGTTATGGTTGCCGCGCTGGCAGCCCGACTGGCCTCGCTCGCCGTATTCGGTAATTCTTTGCGTTGGGCCAACTCTTCCAGTTGCGAAGAGTGTGCGCCCGGGTCAGCCGCCAGTCGCAATACCAGGAAACTGGCTTCGTCGTCATTAACCGCACTCTTTTTGAGGTGTTCCATGGCGATCGGCAACGTTTCCGTATCGTTTCGCGAAGCCAATACACGGCTGGTTTCCAGTCGTAACTTCGCGTTCTCCGATTGCAGCAGTTTGCTAAGCAGATCGGGAGTCAACCGGGAGTCGTCCGGTTTCATCAAGCGCAGAGCATAGGCCCGGATATTGCCCGGTGTTTCCTGATCGCGGATTCGACTCAGTAGCATTTTCTCGTCAGTGACGCCGGAACTCGATTTCCGGTCGAGCGTATTGCGAGTGGCCAGTGCCGCTTCGAAAAGCTGGAAATTCAGATCCTTTCTCTCCAGCACTTGATTGACCGGTTTCTTCAGACTGACCAGCGTTTCATTGGCAATCCAGCGTAGCGCTTCGAACTGGATTTTTGAATTCGAGTGAGCCAGTGCCCGTTTGGCAAAATCGATATCTTTCGGCTTGGCCATTTGATGGGCCAGGATGGCGGAAACCGCGTCGCGAGGATTGTCCCAATCCAAAGCGGACGAAAGATCGCGTCTGGATAATTCTTTCAGGGCAGCGCGTGCCACGAATGGCTTACTTTGATTTCGGCAAAGGTTCAGCAGCTTTTCCAAAGGCAAGTCAGGCATACCCTTGCGAAGGTTCTGCGCCAATTTACTTTCGCGATTCGGCTCTTCGACTTCCTGCTGCAGCCAGGTCGCTTTCTCCGGATCGATTTCCAGTTTCCAGATACGCCCCCGCTTATGCAGATGATAAAACGTCAGCGCCCAGTCGGTGAAATAGATCGAACCATCGGGGC
>JAHDCN010000011.1:21991-24919 GCA_020629815.1 Verrucomicrobiota bacterium | reverse complement strand
TGGTTCCGTCTGGAGTCAGTGCCTTGTGGATTGTATTGTTCCAGACCAGCAAGGGGCCGGACTGCGTCGCCAACCTCGGTTTTTCTCCTGAGGAATGATACTGCTCTGTTTCCATCACAGCGGCTGAGCCGTCTTGGCGAACGAAAAACACTCCATTTTCTTTCAGGAAAAAATTCGGCGTCCACTCGCCCTCGTATTGCTTTTTGTAATCTTTGCGGTTCAGCGGCACCAGCGGCTTACCCTGAGAGATATGCAAACCGGTCGGGACAAAATTGCCTTCAAAGATACCGGAGTTCATTGCAAAGCGTAGCCGATGGCCTTTGGCATTCAGCTTTTTCTCCAACTCTGTCATCTTGGTCGGCTTGTCTTTCCCTTGAAGAAACAGGTGAAGACGATCCTTTTCCGGATCCAGCCGGTAGACGAAGAAATTCACTCCGTTGTGCTCCATCGTCTCTGCCTGAACTAGCTCGGAAATGGAGAGAAATGTTAGAGCTAACAGGGTTAGGTGGCGGACCATACCCTGTTGTATCAGAGAGAGTCAGGGAAAACAAGAAATGCGTGGGGGGATTCTCTTGACCGGCTGGGCGATACCCGTTACAAAGAATACTCATTGTTTAACCTGTATTTACAAAACTAAAATATCTTATTTATGGAAGCCGCTGGAGGAATTGGAGTGATGCTCATTGGTATCATTGGTATCGTAATCGGTCTCGGAAGTTTGATCTGCTGGATCATGGAGATCATCGCTGCGTTTAAACGCGAAGAAAAACCGCTACTGGGAATTTTGTCGATAGTGCTCTGTACGATTGGAGGATTCATCATCGGTTGGATCAAGCACAAGGAGTGGGGCATCAAAAAGCTCATGCTGATCTGGACGGCTCTGATTGTGGCCGGTATTATTTTGAATATCATCGCTTCCGCAATGGGCCTTGCCACTGGTGCCATGATGCCGGGAATGGAGGGCATTCCAGGACAGTAGTATTTACGATCAGCTGAGGGTTTCTTCTCTTAGCTGATATTTTTTGTGGAATCTGCCCCTGTTGTGTTTTTTACAGCAGGGGTGGCAAGCCACAGGGCGCCGAATTCGGCGCACTCTTTGAATTGATTCGCCGCAGCTGGGACAGCTGTAGGCGAATTTTTTTTTCTGCCTGCGAACGGGGAATTCGAGATCGTGACAGCGACTTTCCCCGGGAATGCCGAGGTCAGCACAGGCCTGTTGCCACTCGACCCCGTGAGCTTGAATTTTCCGGCGCGGATTGCGAAAAAATGCCAACAGGTGAGCGAGCTCGTGGAGAAAGGTGCGATTGATTTCTTCAGCCCTCTGTTCTTCGGGAAGAATCTGCAGCCGCGGGTTTAGTTCGATCTCCGCGGACTGATATTTTGCCCGCCCGGCTGACGAGCGCATTCGTTTGTTCCAGCTAACCGAAACTTGATCGGCCTGCTTATCAAAACCGAATCGGCGCAGCCAATCGGCGGCCTGATCGGTAAGTTCACGATCAAATCCTACCCACACGGTGTGAGTTTCCGTTTCCGGTTCGGAGTTGCTCGTCTCCGGTGAGGAGGGAGAAGGAGATTCCGGTTGATCGAACAGGTCTAGCTGCTCAGGCATTAGTCGCCTCCTTCTTCAGTCTCTACTACTTCGCCAGTGATCTTGTTGAAGACATTCAGCTTTTCACCCACGGTAGTAACAAAGGAGTCTTCTGGGATGCTTTCGCGGAGGAAAACGTTGGCACCGATTGTGGAGTTTTTCCCCAGGGTCGTTTTGCCCCCTAGCACGGTAGCGTGAGGGTAGATGACCACGTTGTCTTCCACATTGGGGTGACGCTTGGTGCCTTTTACCACACGACCGTCCTTGTCTTTGGGGAAATTTCGCGCACCCAGCGTGACGCCGTGATAGAGCTTCACGTGATTGCCAATTTCGCAGGTTTCTCCAATGACAACACCGGTTCCGTGGTCGATGAAAAAATGGGTGCCGATCGTCGCGCCTGGATGGATATCGATTCCAGTTAAGTTGTGCGCGTATTCTGTCATGATTCGCGGAATCAGCGGCACATCGAGGTGATATAGCCGATGAGCGCAGCGCTGAATCGCAATCGCTTCTATGCAGGGATAGGCGAGAATGATCTCGTCAAAGTTCTTCGCTGCGGGATCACCGTCATAGGCGGCAATGACGTCCGTCTTCAACACTTTACGCAGGTCCGGAAGGTGTCCTAGAAAACCGCACACCACTGTGTGGGCTTTCTCCTTCAGCTCGGCGGCGGGTAATTCCTCTTCGTCGCGAAGCTGAATGGCTTTAGCGACTTCAACTTGAAGGGTCTCGATGATGTCTGCAATCCTTTCGCCGGTGATCATCTCCAACTCATCGGCCGGAACCGGCTCTTCGTCGTGATAGCCGGGAAAAAGGAGCTGCAGCAGTTTCTCACATACGGAAACGATTGAGCGTTTCGAAGGCAGGTTGCCACATTCGATCCGGTTGATCCCGCCACTTTCGAGGTAGGACTGGAGCAATTCGTCTACAATCTTTCGCTGGGTGCAATCCATCTTTTCTGGAAGCGTTCACGGTAGTCGTGAAGCAGACGTTTCCAAGAAGAAATCCTGTCATGAGGATGCTTCGATTTTACGGGAAAGATGCAGGGCATACCACATAGGAAAGAAGCAAACCACGCCGAAGGCACAGTCAATCAACTGCCAGTAGAAGGGGATGCCGCGGATTGGTCCGCAGATCAAAGCCAACGGAATCACAAGCAGGCAGGCCCAGAGTCCTACGGTGATATTCGCCTGATAGCGAACTGGATGGAAGAATACGGGCACATAAAACAGCGCAATGATGATGTGGCCGAAAGCGAGCCAATCTGTGCCGTAGGCGATAAAAGGATAATCTCGATATGTTTCGTCCAGCCCTTCCCTGACTTTCAAAATCCAGTGGGC
>JAHDCN010000011.1:19170-21891 GCA_020629815.1 Verrucomicrobiota bacterium | reverse complement strand
CCGTCGAAAGTCGAAGCCTTATTCGATCAGACGACATATGGTAACGACTGCCTCTTCATCCAGCTCTTCAAAAGAAAACGATTTTGATCGCGCTGTTGCCGAATCCGGGCAGCAGTTGCGCCGGGACAAAACGGAGATTCTGCAACTGAATGTCGGTAAACTCTGCAACCTGACTTGTGTGCACTGCCATGTGAATGCCGGGCCGAAGCGCAAGGAAATCATGACCGGCGAAACGGTTGACCGGATTCTGGAGTGGTATGAGAAAACCGATATCCCGACTCTGGACCTGACGGGCGGAACGCCGGAGATGATTCCTGATTTTCGCCGATTGGTGGAAGCTGTGCGCAATTTTGACCAGCCCAGGAGGGTGATGGATCGGCTGAATGCGACGATCATTAATGAGCCGGGCTACGAGTGGGTGCCGGAATTTCTGGCGGAGCACAAGGTAGAGATCATTGCCAGCATGCCCTGCTACGAACCTGACAATGTGAACGAACAGCGCGGCGATGGCGTTTTCGACCGCAGTATCGAGGCTTTCCAAAAACTGAATCAGCTTGGCTATGGCCGCGACCCGGAATTGGTGCTGAATTTCGTCTATAATCCTAATGGGGCCTTTCTCCCACCGGAGCAGGCGGGGTTGGAAGCAGACTACAAAGAGGAGATGAAGAAGCATTTCGACATCGATTTCAATTCCCTGTTCTGTATTGCCAATATGCCGATTGCCCGCTTTGCCAGTTACCTGAAACGAAACGGAGATTTGCAGAGCTACATGGGCCTTCTGCGGGAAAACTACAATCCCGGAACGGTGGATGGTCTGATGTGTCGCAACACCATCAATGTGGGCTGGCAGGGCGATGTGTTCGACTGCGATTTTAACCAGATGATGAAGCTTCCTCTGAAGGGCGTATCGGGAGATCCGTTGTTTCTCTGGGACATCGATATCGATGCCTTTTCTGAGCAGCCGATGCTCACCGCAAATCATTGTTTTGGCTGCACGGCCGGCAGTGGCAGTTCCTGTGGAGGTGCGCTGTCTTAAGAATTTTCGAACTGAACCTGAATAATTTTATCCTATTTCCAATATGAAGACTGAAACGGAAGTGAAAGATCGTTACGCAGCCGGCGCGCAGGCGCAGGAGGCGGCACTGTGTTGCCCGGTGGAATATGACCAGCAGTATCTCGAGATTATTCCCAGTGAGGTGATCGAGCGTGACTACGGTTGTGGCGATCCCAGCAAATACGTCAAAGAAGGGGAGACCGTCCTGGATCTGGGTAGTGGAACCGGAAAGATCTGTTTCATCGCCAGTCAGGTGGTTGGCCCGGAAGGCAAAGTGATCGGCGTCGATATGACCGATGACATGCTGGAAGTCGCCAGACGCAATGCTCCGATTGTTGCGGAAAAGGCGGGGCATTCGAATGTCGAGTTTCGCAAAGGTAGAATTCAGGATTTGCAGCTGAATCTTGAGTTACTGGAGGAAAAGTTGAAAGAGAGTCCGATTGCGGACGCCAATGGCTATCTTGAAGCCGAAGAAGTGGCCGAAGAGCTGCGAATCAAACAGCCACTCGTAGAGAGTGATTCGGTTGATGTGGTGGTTTCCAACTGTGTATTGAACCTGGTTTCCAAGAAAAACCGTCAGCAGATGTTCGAAGAGATC
The DNA here is from genome assembly GCA_020629815.1 of Verrucomicrobiota bacterium. GTDB lineage: Bacteria > Verrucomicrobiota > Verrucomicrobiia > Verrucomicrobiales > DEV007 > Arctic95D-9. The sequence continues at coordinate 20,239 of JAHDCN010000011.1, read as the reverse complement.
TTTCGGGTATTGAAGCGTGGGGGCCGGGCGGTGATCTCCGATATCGTTTGCGATGAGGACGTGCCGTTGGAATTGCAGAATGATCCCTATCTCTGGAGCGGCTGTATTTCCGGTGCGTTTCGCGAAGACGAATTCCTGCAGGCGTTTGAAGATGCAGGCTTCTATGGGGTTCAAATCCTCAAACTCGATGAGGAACCCTGGCAGACAGTGAAGGGAATTGAGTTTCGCAGCATGACGGTAGAGGCGTTCAAAGGGAAGCAGGGTGTCTGCCTCGAGCGCAATCAGGCAGTGATTTACAAAGGCCCGTTTAAAAAAGTCCTCGATGATGATGGTCATCCCATGGAACGCGGCAAGCGCTACGCAGTCTGTGACAAGACCTTTCAGATCTACAAAAAGGCTCCCTATGCGGATTTCTTTGAGTTCGTTGAGCCCCATGAAGAGGTTTCTCTGGAACAGGCCAAAGAGTTCGAACCCTTTAACTGCGAAGGGATTCGTGAGCGGCATCCCCGCGAAACGAAGGGGCAGGATTATGATGTAACTACAGCGGCTTCAGATTGCTGTGAGCCGGGAGAGTGCTGCTAAAAGGCGTGGAAATCGCTGAAAACCGTCAATTTTCGCAATTGTAAGAAAAAACAGCGAGGAATTTACAAATATTTTTGTAATTATAAAAATTATAATTAATATGAATGGTGATGACACCATTCAACAAACAGCAAACGACTAGTGATCAGGGTTTTTCTCTGGTGGAGATGCTCTCCGTGATCGCTGTGATCGGCATCATCTCAGCAATCGCCATTCCGAACATCAGTCGGATAAACGATTCGGCCCGGGAGGCTTCCGCGAAGCGGAACGCGCAGAATGTGGCGTCGATTTACGCATCAGCCCGTGCTGCCGGGATGGACTTTCGCGAAGAGAGTGATGAGATTTCCGATACGGTGGCCCGAGTTGCTGAAGGAGGAATTGTTGCTGGAGGATCTTTTGATGGATCGTTTTTCGGACTTCCACTTTCTGAAGAGGAGCAGCAGAGGACATTGCCCTATCTGGCGTTTGCCGATCAGGAATTGATCTA
>JAHDCN010000011.1:16440-19070 GCA_020629815.1 Verrucomicrobiota bacterium | reverse complement strand
ACTATGCCCGAGCCGGCTACTGAAGCAGAACCTCTAACTGCTCCAGCTCAGCTTTTGGATCGTGGAAGCGATGTAAGCCTCATTACACCTGAAAATATTGGTCAGGTTCTGATTCCACCGATTACCCCAACCGTGGCACCGAAACCCGATATTATCCGGGAGCCGATATCTGAGCAGCCGGTTGGCCTGGTGCCGCAAATTCTTCAGTGGTTCTTTCCACCGAAGGTCGCTGTTTCGGAGCCAACAGCGGTTCCCATTCAAATCGAAATCAAGTAATGAAATCTCCGAACTCTCATAAGCAGGCTGCGTTTTCTTTGGTAGAAATGCTGTCGGTGATAGCTGTAATCGGCATTATTTCTGCAATCGCAGTCCCCGGTGTTTCACGAATTAACGATTCCGCCAGGGAAGCGACTGCAAAGCGTAATGCGCAAAACATTGCTTCTATTTATGCAAGTGCCCAGGCTGCAGGTCTGAGCTTTAATGTTGGCAACGGCGATGTATTACAAACAATCCAACAAGTGATTGCCGGAGGAACGGCAAGTGGAGGGGTTTTCGATGGGGCATACTTTGGACTACCCGGATTGTCAGAATCAGAACAGTTAGCCTGTTTGCCTTATCTCAGTTTCCAGGGCACAAGCCTTATTTACCAAAGTGGCAGTGGTGCTTTGGGCACTGGTGGTGGTGGCGGATTAGAGAATGGATTGAGTACGTTGGATCCGCTTGGGGCTGGAAGTGGACCCGGTAGTGGACCCGCTGGAAATATTAGTGATCATATGCCGGACGATGACGATATTTCGCTGGAAGATGAAAATGACTGGTTGGCTCCTCTTGATGCGGACGTTGGCCCACCTCAAGATGACATCCCCAGTTTCCCGACCCCATGAAGATTCAAGATGACTCGTTCCAAAGCGGAAAAGCATTCTCTCTTGTAGAGATGCTTTCGGTAATTGCTGTGATTGGTATTATCTCACCAATAGCGATTCCCGGTATTTCGAATATTCGTGAGTCGGCGGAAAGAGCTTCTGCACAGAGAAATGCGCAGAATCTGGCCTCTGTATTTGTATCGGCTCAGGCCGCAGGTCTCGATCTTTTGGTTGATAGTGATCTGTCAGGAACAATTTCGAATATCGTTCAAGGAGGCTTTGCCTCTGAAGGTGTATTCAACGGAAGTTTCTTCGGGCTTCCCGGTTTGAATAATGAAGAGCAAGCTGACGCACTCGCTTACCTTCGCCTCGAAGGAGATACGCTGAAATACCAGTTAACCGCACAAAAGGGTGGAATTATACCTGCAGTTACGTTGGCTTTTGACCCGGAAAATTCCGATACAGAGGTCAATGATCCTTCCAGTCAGCTTGCGGGTGGCAGCGAAGGTGGAGGCAATCCGATAAATTTCCTGCCGGAAGACATGCTTCCAGGTTTCAAGTAAGAACCGTTTTTTCAAAAAAATCCCATGAGAAAAGAGTATAACCAGAAATCCAAAGCTACTGCTTTTTCGCTGGTCGAGATGCTATCTGTGATCGCTGTGATCGGAATTATTTCCGCTATTGCGGTACCGGGAATTTCCCGAATCCGTGAATCTGCAGAAAATGCGTCTGCTCAAAGAAATGCGCAGAATCTCGCGTCGGTATATGTATCTGCGCGAGCAGCCGGGCTGGAGTTTTTGGCCCCGAACGATGTGGGAGCCACTGTGGCCAATATTGTAACCGGCGGAACCACAAGTGACGGCGTGATGAGTGGCAGTTATTTTGGCGTCCCGGGCTTATCAACTTCCGAGCAAACCGCAGCAATTGCATTTCTGCAGTTAAATGGTGAAGATCTTCTTTATGCCAAGGTGGATGGCGTTGAAGGTGAAGCAAATCCAGTGATTCTCGACCCGGGGATTTCCGCGCCACCAACGATTACTGGATTGGGTGGTATTAATGACGGCACTGATCCCGGAAATGTGCCTCTTGGTGATGAGGAAACACTCGGATCACTTGCGCCTGATTCATAATTATTGTAATTTTCATAAATTTGAAGTAGGTTTATTGGAATGAAAAACCCCTTTTCTTCTAACCGGAACAGGAAGGCGTTTTCTCTTGTGGAGATGCTGTCTGTGATCGGAGTAATCGGCATAATCTCTGCGATTGCGATTCCCAGTATTTCAAGGATCCGGGAGTCCGCCGATGATGCTGTTGCCCGCCGGAATGCTCAGAATCTGGCTTCGGTTTTTGTCTCTGCCCAAGCGGCAGGGGTCGATCTTTTGGCGGAGAATGATCTTGCGAGCACAGTCGCGAACATAGTTTCCGGGGGTGTGGCTTCCGATGGCGTTTTCGATGGGAGCTTTTTCGGTTTGCCGGGCCTTTCAGGAGCAGAGCAAATTTCCGCGATGGATTATCTAATGCTGTCTGGAAGTAGTTTACTTTATCAATCTGAAGTTGCTACAGATACGATCACAAGAGACGGAACCACATTATCCGGTGGTAGTGATGCCTGGGGTGATGTGACTCCTTTCGGTGACGCAATCACCAATAACCCTAGCGAGAAGCCTACCTTTGAGGTGAAGGACTTTGATACTCTGAGCGAAGATTCTGCTGTCTACAATCCCCGAAGTCAGCGGGATTGACCTCATACTTCTTTAAGAAAAGAAC
>JAHDCN010000011.1:10441-16340 GCA_020629815.1 Verrucomicrobiota bacterium | reverse complement strand
TTCGATACAGGTGAGATTCGGCCGTTTTCTCATATCCGAGAAAATCTTTCCAGATAGACCAACTAATACGATAATTGAATTGTAATTTCCATAATTACAATAATATTATAAGTATGGAACGCAGAGTCGAATTGCGAAATCGAGGCTTCTCCCTGGTGGAGATGTTATCCGTGATTGGTGTTATTGGAGTTATTTCAGCGATAGCTATTCCAAATATCTCCCGGATTCGCGAATCTGCCGAGACGGCTACCGCGCAGCGAAATGCTCAGAATTTAGCGTCCGTCTTTATTTCCGCCCGGGCGGCAGGGGTTGATCTTCTAGCCGAGGGAAACCTGGAGAAAACCGTCTCGAATATTGTCGCAGGTGATGTCGCTGCAGAGGGGGTATTCGAAGGAAGCTACTTTGGCATTCCAGGCTTGTCAGAAGATGAGCAGACTGCCGCATTAGGTTTTCTGGCTCTTCAGGGACAGGAGCTTTTCTATCAGTCCTCTGCGAGCTCAACTGCTGCCAGAGAAGGAGGCTCCGATGAGAAGAATGGAGGAAGTGATCTGGGGATTCACGGCTTGTTTACTCAACCAATCTTTGTGGATTTTCAGCTTCCTCCGCAGCCTGATGAACAACTTGGTGGATTCATGCATGCATCCCAAACGAATGCACCAAGGGAGATCGAGAGATAAGACCGAAAGTTGACCACACTAAACAGCAAAAATGAAAACTAAAACAAGTAGTGCAGGATTCTCTCTGACGGAGATGCTTTCTGTGATCGCCGTAATTGGAGTGATATCTGCGATTGCGATTCCGAACATCGGTCGGGTCAATGAGTCGGCCCGCGAAGCAAGTGCGAAGCGTAATGCTCAAAACATTGCATCGATTTTTGCATCAGCGCAGTCGGCGGGACTTAATTTTTTGGAAGATAGCTTGGCGGATACGGTTTCCAGGGTAGCGGAAGGTGGATTGGTTTCGGGCGGCACTTTCGATGGTTCTTTCTTTGGTTTGCCGCTTTCCGAAGAGGAGCAACAAAGAGCGTTGCCCTACCTTGATCTGCAAGGGCAGAACCTTGTCTATGCAGGCGCTGCTGAAAGCGTACCAACTGAGGTTATGAGTGATGGTGCTACGTCGATCACTTTACCAGGATTGATTCCAGGAGACTTAGCGGGACCCGTAGGGGTAGCTGCATCTACCCTCGATCCGCCAATCATCCCGTTCTCGGGTGGCGATTCCCCTACATTCGCCCTTGCCGACCCTTCCATTGATCCCGATATTTCGGTTGATGTTCCTGATTACGAAGTAATTGACCCACCAACTTACGAGGTGGTGGGGCCAACGATAGACCCAGTTTTGTCGAGCGTTTCATTGCATCCTGGGTCTCCCCCTGTTTCGTCTGGGATTAATGCTCCGAGTGTTGCGGACTCTCCCAACTGGGAACCCGAGCCAGTATTTGCAGAGTGGTATACCGGCCCTGTTCCGTCGGTTACTTCGGTCCCGGACGCTATTAGTCCAATTAACACCGTACCGGTTCAGCATTCCGGAGATGTGGGGACGGTAACTTTTGAAACTGCTTCGACTCCGGTTGCGATCGAAGGATCAGCTGCGCCGATTAATCCCAATCCAGTTCAAAGTGCTGGAGGATTTGCCACTGGAACAGCCGATACCGTATTCAGTACGGCGTCTCCATCTCATGAATTGATCGAACCTGCGCGGGAAGTTTCCGGGAATGACTCTGGTTTGATTCGGCAAAGCCTTGAAGCAACAACTGACAATGTAGGCCGGGCTACTGAAGATATTTTTTCTGCTATCAAGATTACTACAGCACCAAAGCCAGTTGACCTGGAATTGAGTGACCTGGTTGAAGTTCCTGTCGTAGAGCAGGAAAAGGAGAAGTTATCAATCGAGCAGATACTCGAATATTTCGATAACCTGTTACTGAATTGACGGCGGATTAATCTGACTATAATGAAAATTTGCCTTCCCCAAACGAAGTCTGCGTTCTCGCTGACGGAAATGCTCTCAGTGATTGCGGTCATTGGTGTAATCTCTGCCATTGCAATTCCCAGCGTGACGGGAATCAACGATTCCGCCGAGCAGGTGAAAAATCAGCGCAATGCGCAAAATATTGCCTCCGTATTCGCTGCTGCCAGAGCGGCCGGTCTCGATTTTAATGAAAACGGAAGCAGTCGACCTATCAAAGTCGTAGAGACGACGGTAGCAGGCGGCGTCGTCGAAGGTGGTATATTTGATGGCGCCTACTACGGAATGAACCTCTCGGCAGAAGAGCAACAAGCTGCGGTGGCGTTTCTGAGTCTGGATGCTCAGGGAAACTTGATCTATGCCGAGACGATAACGAGACAGATCGCCGATACCGGTCCTGTTTCAGGAGACCTTTCGCCCAGGGGCGAAGAAGGGTTCGAGTTTGAAGAAGATAGTTACACTGCGCCAGATACAAGTGCGTTGCAGTTTTAGTTTGATTACCTATGAAATACCGTCCCTCCCAAAGATCTGGATTCTCGCTTGTGGAAATGCTCTCCGTCATTGCAGTGATCGGGATCATTTCTGCGATTGCGATTCCAAATATTGGCCGGATCAATGAATCCGCCAGAGTGGCAGCAGGGAAACGAAATGCACAGAATATCGTTTCCATTTACCAATCGGCTCAAGCTGCTGGCCTGGATTTTACGCAGGGCAATGTTTTCCTAACTACTCTCAATGTAATGCAGGGGGATATCGTTGAAGGGGGAGTTTTCGATGGGACGTATTTTGGAATGCCCGGAGGGATAACTTCCAACGAGGATCTCTGGGCTGCATTGTGCTATTTGGAATTACAGAACAATTCGCTGGTTTATCTCGGCGAAGGAAATGGTGAAGATCCACTAAATGTTCCGGACATTTTTGAGAATCTCTATTTGTACTGATTTTTCTCTATCCCCCCTAGAAAATGAAAAACCCACAACAAAGTAATCAGGCTTTCTCCCTTGTGGAAATGCTCTCGGTAATCGCTGTGATCGGAATTGTCTCAGCGATTGCGATTCCTAATATCGGTCGAATTAACGAATCCGCTTCCGAAGCAAAAAATAAGCGTAATGCGCAAAATCTGGCTTCGATCTGTCAGGCCGCACAAGCTGCTGGATTGGACTTCGTGGAGGGAGGCGCTGGCACAACCATCCAGAACGTGATCGCCGGTGGAACAGTCAGCGGCGGTGTCTTTGATGGAAGTTATTTTGGACTTCCCGGTTTGACTACATTTGATATCAATGGCGCCTCTGAATATCTCTTCGTTGAAAATGGGGTTTTGGTCTATCTGAATCCCGGAGCAGCCGAAGATGACGATGATGCCATTAGCGACCCTGGAAGTGACGATGCGGATATTCCGGTTGTGCCGGAAACAGTGACTGACATTGATCCTCCTGAGGCTGCAGACGAGCCGGGCTACGCTCCCGGTTCCTAACTATTGTTGTTAGAAATTTGTTAGTTACCGACTGCAGGCGTAACCTCCTGCAATGCCTGAATCCGATTGCACCTTGGTTCCGCTTCGCCTTGATAAAGGTGATGCCCAAGTGTCGGATTTGGGTCTTTGGCTGGACCCCCACCGGGCTCGAGAATTCGCCTTCGTCTCGCATGCGCACGCGGATCACTTCGCCCGACACGGAAAAATTCTCTGTTCCGCGCCGACCGCACTTTTGCTGAGGAAACGTTTCAGCGCCGCAAAGGATCGATTTGTGGCGCTCGAGTTTGGGCAGGTGGAAACGCTCGATGACCGCTATCGGGTGGAGATGCTCCCGGCCGGGCACATTGCCGGATCGGCGATGCTGTGGTTGGAGCGGATCGAAGATGGCGCAACTTTGCTTCACACCGGTGATTTTAAAACTCAACCAGCTCTCGGCGCCGAGAACAATCAACCGAAGCAGGCGGATACCTTGATTATGGAAACCACTTTCGGGATTCCGAAATTTACCCTGCCACCTCGCGAAGCCGTGCTCGACGAGATGACCAAGTTCGCCCGCGAAGCCTTGGAGGAAAACGAGATCCCGATCTTCATGGCGTACTCACTGGGCAAGGCGCAGGAGATCCTGATGGCGATTCACCATCGGGCACCCGAGCTCTCGTTTCAGGTGCACAGCACCGTGGAGAGAATGAACCGGGTTGTCGCTGAGCTGGGTTACGATCTTCCCGAATGTGTTCGGTTTGATCCGAAAGAAAATCCGCCCGCCGGGAATGTGATTGTGATGCCACCCGCTGCTGCCAGGGGCATTGCGGTTCGCCGACTTCGCAAACAGACGCGCCTGGCGATGGTCAGTGGTTGGGGCATGGATGCGGGTGCCAAGTTTCGCTATCAGTGTGATGAGGTTTTTCCGCTTTCTGATCATGCTGGCTATGATGATCTTTTGCGCTTTGTCGAAACGGTGCAGCCTCGCCGTGTCCTTACGATTCACGGTTACAAGGAGAAGTTTGCCCGCGACTTGCGCGACCGTGGCTACGAGGCGTGGCCTCTCGAGCCGGAAACGCAGATGGAGTTAACCCTGTCTGCTGCTGACCTAACAGGGTTGGGTCGGGGACCTAACCCTGTTGAGTCCGACGAGATTCCGCGTCCTGAATCGGAGTTTGCCACCTTCTGCGAAATCTGCGAACAGATCCGGGAAGTTACCGGTAAGACCCGCAAGCAGGAGATTCTTGCCGGGTATTTGCAGTCGATTGATCCAGACTTGCTGCCGCTGGTAGTCACCTTTCTCAGCGGCAAGGCATTTGCCCGCAGCTCGGAGGTGCGGGCAGCCAATGTTGGCTGGGCAGTGATTCGTCAGGCGTTGCTGCAGGTTACCGGTCTTACCCTGAAACAGTATCGGCAAATCTCGACCTCACAGGCGGACGCATCGCGGACAACGCATTTGATTCTGCAGGGAAACACCGAGCCGGAACCACATTCGATTCATCAGATTGCCGACCTGTTTTCCCAACTCGCAAACGATCGTGGTCAAACAGCAAAGATTGCCAGACTCGAGCAGGCGCTGAAGACATTTCATCACAGTGAGGCTGCATTTCTGATCGGAATTGTCACCGGTGATTTACGCATTGGTCTGAAGGAGGGGCTTCTCGAGGAGAGTCTTGCCGCTGCCTTTTCCCGGAAGGTGAGCGAGGTTCGCCAGGTGCACATGTTGACCGGTGATCTCGGACAGACGGCGCAGTTGGCAAAAGAAGGGAAGCTGGACGAAGCCCGCCTGAATTGGTTCACTCCGGTCCGAGTGATGTTGGCCAGCCCGGAAGAAACAGCGGAGGACATTGTGGCCCGTTTGCAGGATCGGGATGACTCCATTTGGTTGGAGGACAAATTCGACGGCATTCGAGCGCAGCTGCATCGAGAGGGCGATCGGGTGGAGATTTTCTCTCGGGATCAGCGGCCGATTCACGATGAGTTTACTGAGCTGCTGGAGCCTGCGAAGAACCTTGATCACGATGTGATTTTGGACGGTGAGATCATTGCCTACGCAGAGGGCAAAAAGTTGACGTTTTTTGATCTGCAGAAACGACTCGGCCGCCGGGATCAGGGAGATCTGTTTTTCGGCGAAGCCGTGCCGGTGAAGTTTGTTGCCTTTGACCTTCTCGGTTTTGATGGCCGGGACTGTTTGAATCTACCGCTGCGAGAGCGGAGGGAGCTTTTGGACTCCATCAGTTTTGTCGAAGGCATCGAAAGCTGTGCCGTGAACCGGGCAAGAACAGCCGATGAAGTGGATGCGGAATTCAATGAAGCCCGGCGAAGGGAAAACGAAGGCCTGATCGCGAAAGATCCCAACAGTGTGTATTCCCCCGGCCGACGGGGGAAACAATGGCTGAAGCTGAAGAAGGCGATGCCGACTTTGGATGTGGTGGTGGTGAAGGCTCAGCAGGGGCATGGCAAACGGGCGCATGTTCT
>JAHDCN010000011.1:5796-10341 GCA_020629815.1 Verrucomicrobiota bacterium | reverse complement strand
CGATATCGACACCCTGCAGTACGCGCAGAAGTTGGCCGGTGTATCGGGAGAGTAATGTAAGATTCTTCGCTGTTTATAGAAATTATGGTATAGTTATGCTTCATGGATTTTGTCATCAAGCCAGCGGGAGCATTCGATATTCTGGCGATTCGTCGGTTGGAACGGAAGTGTTTCGGGGCGGATGCCTATGGGGCCCGGACACTGCTGAAGCTGATGTCTCAGCCGACGTTTTTCCATTTTAAAGCCGTGCAGGGGCGGAAGTTGGTTGGCTACATTTCCGGTGACATTCGCAATGGTGGCAAAGAAGCATGGACCATTTCGGTAGCCGTTGATCCGGAGTTTGAAGGCCGTTGGCTCGGCGTGAAAATGTTGGCCCGATTGGAGGAGGCGTTTCGCGACAACGGAGCGCAGGAAATTCGGGCGGTCGCTCGCAAGTCGAACCGAGCTTCACTGGCCGTTTCCCGAAGGAATGGATTTGTGCCCATCGATGAATGGCCCAATCACTACGCCGATGGCGAGGCAGCTATTTTGGTGAGGAAAGAGCTGACCGATTCAGGAAAGAAAAAAGACGATTCCCTGCAGACTCAGGAAGTGGCATAGTTCTGTTGCCATGGGGAAACTCAGTCTGATCGCCAAAAGCCGGGTCTATGCCAACCTGGAAAAGTATGCCCGTTCCGGAATGGGGATGGAAAAGGCCTGTGAGTCGATGCTCTCTCAGCCGGGTGTGAAAACGGCGGAACGCGAGATTTACCAGGGGCTGTTGAAAGGCCTGAATCAGGGAATGACGATTGGCGATGCGCTGAGCCACAACGATGTGGTCAGCAATCTGGAGGTTGAAGTTGTCTCGGCATCCGAGAGGGGAGGGATGCTGGAAAAAGGCTTTGCTCACTTGGCCCTGTATTTCCGCCGAATGGATCGAACAAGGAGTAAGATTGTGAAAGGCCTGACCTATCCGATCGTGTTGATTCACCTGGCCGTGCCGGTGACAATTTTCGCTTCCACGATGTTCAGCCGTTTGCAGCCGGATGCAGAGGTTATGACTCTGGGAGAGTCGATTGGTGATGCCGGCAAGCAGGTTGTTGTGTGGATGCTGGTTCTCTATGCCGTCGCTCTGGTGTTGTTGTTCTTCGGTTGGGTTACCTGGAAGTCTGCGCGGAATTCAGCCGGGATTGATTCGTTTCTCAATTCTCTTCCTCTGATTGGAAAAGCCCGGCGTTTCATTTCGCTCGAGCGGTTTTGTCGGGTTTTTGAGATCTTTCTCCTATCCGGTCTGAAAATGAGTGATTCGCTCGAAGGTTCCGGAAAGGCTTCGGGCAGCGGAGTGTTGCAGGATGCTTCGGAAAAAGGCGGGCGAACCGTGGCGGACGGGCATCCGCTTTCAGAAGCAATTTTTGGGTTTCCCCGTGTTTATCCGAATGATTTTGCCCGTGGGGTTGCTGCGGCGGAGGAATCCGGGATGCTCGACAGCGAGATGCATCAATGGGGAGAATTCTACGGGGACTCTGCGGCGGAATCGATGGATAAGTTAGCCGAGTGGGCGCCGAAGCTTTTTTACTGGTTCGTGCTGTTTTTCGTCGCGTTTATGATCGTCCGGGCCGGGATTGCCTACAGCCAGGCGCTCAACAGCTGGATCAATTTTTAGGCGGCTTCCTCTCGAAGTTGATTGGTCCGTTTCCGGATCAAACCCCACGCAATAAACGCCGCTCCAATCAGGAACATGAACAGCGAGTAGAACTGTCCGCGGGTCATCCCGGCAATCTCGCTGGCATCGGGTTCGCGAAAGGCTTCACAGAAAATCCGACCGGCCGCGTAGAGAATGAAGAACAGGCCTGAGATAATGCCGTGATACAGGTTTCTCCATTTCAGCCGGATCGCGAGTAGCACGAGAAACAGCAGTAGGCCCTCGAACAGAGCCTCATACAGCTGCGATGGGTGTCGCGGAGTCAGTAACTCACCAAGCATCTGACGAACTTCATCATTTTCGTTGGATACTTCGATGATGCTTTCCACAATCCGGCGATGTGGATCGAAACCCTGTTCTTTTGCCGAGTTGATCAGGTTGGTCACATTGACCTTCAGCTCAGGAGCGATGGAAGAAATCGATTCAGTAAAGGCCTGCAGTTGTTGGTTCGAGTATTTCCAGAAGCCCTTGTCTATCTCGTGCAATTCATCGGGAAACTTCATGGCAAAGGAATGCTGAGTGGGGCGCCCGTAAAGCTCGCCATTCACGAAGTTTGCCAATCTACCGAAAAAGACACCGAGAGGCGCAACAGTCACCAGATTGTCGCCGAGACCTAACCAGGAAATCTTTTTGAATCGGGCGTAGAAAAAGGTAAACACGGCCAAGCCGAAAATCCCGCCGTGGCTGGACATTCCGCCACCGAGGAAGTCGAAAAAGATTAGTGGGTTGGCAAAAAACTCTCTGGAGTTGTACAGCACCAGATATCCTAATCGTCCGCCCAGCATCACACCGGCGAGGGCCGAGAGTGTGATGTAATCCGCTACCTCAGAGGACTTCAATTCGCAGGCTCGAAGCTTTACGAACCAGCGAATCAAGAAGTAGGCAGCAGCAAATCCGGCCACATAGGCCAAACCGTACCATCGGATTCCGAAGGACTCCGTGAACTGGATCGCAAACGGATCCAGATTGTGTATGTAGTTGGCCAACAAAGGTGTGTCCATGCAGAGCGGTAGACGAGAGGTAACCCGTCCCTACGGCTTTGCAATCAGGAAACCGGAAACCCTGCGTTCAGGTTAGCTGTTTTCTTTCGCAGCTGCGATCGCATCCTGCGCTTGAGAGGTAGGCTTAGCCTTCAGATCGCGCCAAATTACTTTGCCGTCTTTCACCAGAAAGCTCTGGCGGGAGGCAAGCCCGGGCCCGCGGGTTGGGACTCCAAATGCTTTGATTACTTCGCCTTTTTTGTCTGCAAGCAAGGTGAAAGGGATGGTGTATTTGTCAGCGAATTTTTTCTGATCTTCACTGGTGTCAGCTGACACACCGAACACTTTAATTCCGGCTTCTTTCACCGCCTCAAACTCGTCGCGCAAATTGCAAGCCTGCTTGGTGCAGCCGGGGGTGTCGGCTTTGGGGTAAAAATAGACAAGGGAATAGCCTTCCCCGAGCTCCTTTTCGAGATCGACTTCCTTACCGTCCTGGTCAGTTGTTTTCAGCTTCGGAGCTTCGGCACCGACTTCGAGCGGGTCTGCGTAGACAGAGGGACCGAATACAAAAGCGAGGCCGGTAACAAACAAGGAGAAAAATTTCTTCATGATAGGATTTTGACGCAGTTGGAGCCCAATCGCAAGGCCGTGAACAAGGTTGCTTCAAAATTATTTTAAAATCTTTTCGAGAAATTCTAAAATTTATGTTAGGTTTGCCAAATTATTAAGAAATCTTAATGAACTGGTATCGAACCATCCTCCTTCTTACGGTTCCTGCGCTGGCTTTTGTGCCTTTGCGTAGCAGTGCTATCTTTTCCGGCAGCAAAAAATCGAAAATTCCGGCGGACAAAACCGGCTATTTTACCGTGCGTACGACCGCCTATACTCATACCGAGAGTGATCACCTGATCTACGGCAGGAAAAATGCGATCGGCACTCGCTTACGTTATTCGACTGCCTATACGTCAGCCGCGGCAGACTGGTCCCGATTTCCTGTCGGTACGAAGTTCAAGATGAAAGACCGCAGCACGATTTTCATCATTGATGATTATGGCAGTGCTTTGGTGGGCACCGATACGGTGGACATTTATCACACCAGCAAAAAGGCGATGTGGAACTGGGGGGTGCGCCATGTGGATATCAAAATTTTGGAGTGGGGATCGTTTGAAAAGAGTCGGGAGATTCTGGAGCCACGCACCAAATACAAGCATATTCGCCAGATGATCGCAGCCATTGATTCACGCGGTTCGAAGCCTTCCTGGTTCGAGAAAAAGGATAACTCGAAACCGGCCGAGGAATCCGCGCCGGAAAAGGAACCTCAGCATTATACGCCGCCATCTGTTGTCGAGAACAAGGAACCAATCCAGGTTGCCAAAGCCGATCCTCCGAAGCCGGTAGAAAAAGAAACTCCTGTCGCGCCGCGCGAGCCGGCACCTGCTCCTGCACCTCCCGTGCAAACCAGTGGTGGAACAAACGCAGGAAGGGTTTCTTCTCCGCAGTTGCCTGCTTTTGCAGAGGCTCAATCTACGCCGGCACCAGCTACCACCCCGGCACCGATGACTGATCCAGCGCCTATTTCGAATGGACGAAAGGTTCGTTCGTTTCGTCCCGTGAATGCAGTCGTGATCGCACCCTCCAGTTTTTCTGTGGCGAAGTCTGCGTTGCCGAATCCGGCGCCTCAGCTGTATGACCCGGTGGCACGCTATCGCCCCACTCATACGGTCGATGGCAAAACTGAATCGCGCTCTTTGAGGCGAACACCTCGTATCGCGGATGTGCAAACTCGCGAGACAGCCGGTCGTGCTCCACAGCCCACCGAGATGGTTCGTTCTTCCGCAGGAGTTCGACGGTTTCGCGAGATCCGGCCGATTCGCGGGTAGTCTG
>JAHDCN010000011.1:0-5696 GCA_020629815.1 Verrucomicrobiota bacterium | reverse complement strand
CTACGGTAGTTTCAGAATCCGAATGATTTCGGCGATACCTTCGGGCGCCTGATGGCTTTTGTGATCACTGCGAATCACTTTCTCTGATTCCACACCCGTGAGATGTGCGCTCAGGTAGGGCACCATATTATCATCAGTCTTTTCGAGAGGGACCCCCGGGCGGCTGGAGTTGCCGATGACCGAGTAGTAGCGAACCTTTGGGTTGAGCGGCATCGCGGAAAACAATTCCATGGTTTTCGAATGCAGCCGGAGCTGGTCAAGGCTGGTGGGAACCTCCTTGGCGATCATCAGCCCGAGGGGCGTCAGGTCGGATTTACTGGTTTTCAGGATTTCCCGCGAGATCGCCATCAGCTGACGAGGCACCTGAATCATATCGCCGACCAGCTTTGCAGGTGCCGCCTTTGCGATGTGGCTGCCTTGATGGGGAACTGCAACGAAGATCATTTTATCGATATGATCGTGGGGCTCGAAGTAGAGCATGTCGCGCAGCAATTTTCGGTTCTCGCCTTTGATCTGCAACTCATCAACCGGCACGCGAAACACGCGATTCCAGTTTTCATCACCACTTGTCTGAGTCATCGTTTTCGCCAGCAGACCACCCATGCTGTGGCCGACCACGGTTAACTTGGGCTGAGTAGCGCCGTTTGCTTCGCGAAACGCACACATTTGATCAACTGATTCCCGAAACTTCAGTGCCAGGTAGGGGATAGGAGCACCGCTCGGGTAACCAAAGGTCCAGAATTCGTATTCCTCGCGGATCTGTTGATCGGAAATGAACTCGTTTACTGTCTTGCTCCAGGTGGACGGACTGGAGTTGAGACCGTGGACCAAAATGCAGGGTTTTTTGTTAGGGTCGAAGGCTGAGATTCGCTGCAGCCCCATGCGCTCTTGAAAATACTCAAAACGAAACATCGCGGGGACGTCGAGGATCTGTTTTTGCCGCTCTTGAAAATCCCGGGCAATAAATGCGGAGTAATCTGCGGAAAGAGGAACCTGCCTTCCGCCTAAACTGATGTTGCCTCCATTACGGGTCGGATCTTTCAAGCCCAGCACCGGGGCGGTCGGCTTATCCAGATTCAAAAAGGCGGTCAGGGGAAACCAGACTCCGGACCGCGGCACCATCGGATCGATCTCGGACCAATTGGTTCTCGCTACCATCGCTGCACCAAGACCATCCACCGTATAGTGGTTTTTCAATGCGCCTTTGATTTTGACAAAATCAGCCGGAGCCAAATGATCCAGATGCAAAACTGACTCAGTGATAACCGGATCAAGTGACAGCGAAACAGATCCGTTAGTAGTCGAAAGTTGGGAGAGTGCTTCCCGGTTGGTCGACCAGTTCTTTGCCAACTGCACAACAGCACTGCGAACAGTTGCATTGTAGGCTTCCATTTCAGAAGGCGAAGGTGTCTTGCCCGCTTTCAGTTCCTTCCAGGTAGCGGAGGCACGTTGCAGATCGATTAGCTCGTCTTTCTTCTGGGCCTTGCGCCAGTCTTCGCGCACAGTAACCTTGTTGGTAGCGCAGGAGGAAAACAACAAACACAGCATCATCCCCGCAGGGACGAAAATGCGTCTCTTTGCTCTGCTCCAGCTCATTCCTATAAAAATTTCGCAAAAATTGACAAAATCGCAAGCGAAGTAGCGAAATATGTCACTTTTTCATCGCAGTTTTTCAAAAACTTTGAAACCCTCTTTGCTTCTACCGAATTATAGCGCGAAAATTACGTGCACCCAGAAAACTTATTGAAACATGAATTTTGCTTGTCCCACTTGCAGCATCACTTTGCAGGCCGAACCAGAACACGCCGGAAAGACGGTGAAATGCCCAGGATGTTCGACAAAGATCCAGGTCCCTGAAATGGAAGTTCCCTCCCCGGAGGATGCAGCCGAAGATTTGGTCGATGAGCATTACGATAGTCTGCCGGAGCTGAATGTTGGCGCTGTGGCTGCGGGCCCGCACCCGTCTTATGTGAACACCTTGATAGCGATGGGAATTGGCCTGGGGGTAACCTTTTTCTGGTTTGTCGCCATGTCACTCTTGCCGAAGCGGGCGGAAGGGGAAGACCTGACCGCGATGACCTACCTGAGGGAATTGTTCCTCGACCGTGGCTGGCCACAGTATGCATCAACCTACCTGACGTTTTTCTGTCTCGGGATTCTGATTTTGAAATGGCTGAACATCCGCAAGCAACGCCGTGCGATGATGATTCAGGCGTTGCCGGAAGCAATCGATAACGAGATAAACGTGAACAACCTCAAGGAGTTTCACGACAATCTGATCAATTTTCCGAAGAACTTGCGTAATACATACATCGTGAACCGGATTCGCAAGGCACTGGAATTTTTCTATATTCGTCAAAACAACCCGGAAGTCGCTCAGATGATTACTTCTCAGTCTGAGGTGGATGCGGCCAAGGTGAGTAGTAGTTACGGCCTCGTGAAAGTCGTTTTGTGGGCAGTTCCCATTATGGGTTTCATCGGAACGGTGATTGGTATTGGCTCTGCGATTGGTGGTTTCGATGCCGTTCTCGGTGCCGGGGACAGCGGTGATATGAGTGCTTTGAAAGGTCCGCTCGGTTCCGTTCTTGGTTCCATGAGTAGTGCGTTCGACACCACTCTTTTGGCTCTGGTGTTCAGTATCTTGCTGAGTTTCCCGGCGAGCGCTTTGCAGAATCAGGAAGACGACCTGGTTACTGACGTCGATGAATATTGTATCGACAACCTGCTCAAACGTCTCAACGACGGTGGTGCCGGTTCTAACGTGGACGCTTCTGACGCAGGTATGCTGAAAGCGATCGGTGATGCGATTGCAGCGAATCAGCAAAGCGTGATGGGCAAGTTCGAGAGCGTGCAGAAAAACATGGCGACCAATCTTTCTGCCCAGGTTAAGCAACATGAGAAAGTGGCTGAAGCGGTCGAGGCTCAAATGTCAGCGATCAGCGAGCGGGCGGAAAAATATGAGTCCAAGCTCGATGACGGATTTTTTGATGGTATCGAGCGGATGAGAAGGGATTCCGTCGGCGCGATCGAAGCACAGGTAAAATCTCTCTCAGAAGGTATTGGCAATCTCAATGAAGTCCTGAAAGATCTGAACGGAAAACAAATCCAGGTTCAGAAAAAGGGCTGGTTTGGACGGTAGGCGTGTCTTCATCTAACCTTTCCCACCTTAGGTAAATGGCTAAACGACGTGGCAACTCCGGGGCATCGGTGAACTTGTTCCCATTCCTCAGTATTCTGGTCTGTATCATCGGCTGTCTGACCTTGATTATCGTGGTGATTAACCTCATCGCGATGAACAAGGGAGAAGGCAAGACTGAGGAGGAGATCACCATTGCGCAGGAGTACATGTTGATTAAAAAGGAGAAGGAAGAGGAGCAGGAGGAGTTGGAAAATCTCAAGGTGCAGGTCGAGAACCTGATTCAGCAAAGTAAGGATGCGATCGCTCAGCGCGATAAGTTGGCGATGCTGAAAGATATGCTGGAGAATGCTGAGGAAATCGATGAAAACCGCAACGCGTTGATTGCAGAATTTAATCGACTGACCGGTGTAAACGAAAAGCTGACTGCGGATCACACTTCGTTGTTGGAGGCGATCAAAGAAAAGGAAGCCGAAATCGCCAAGCGAAAGCTGCCGCCGGAAGAAGCTCAACTCCGGGTTAGACCTAGCGGTAGTGGTAGCCAAACCCGACCTCATTTTGTCGAAGTCTCCAGCAAGGCGATCTACATTCACACCAGCCTGACAAAGGAGCCCGAAGCTATTCCAATCGCTTCAATGGCCGAAGGCTCGTTTCCTCAGTTGCTCAAAAAAATCGCATCCCAACCCTACAATCGCCTGATTTTCCTGGTTCGCGGCGACAAGGAGTCGGTGCAAGTGCTCAATCAGGCAAAAGGCCTGGTGAATTCCTTTAATCAGGCAAATAAAACGGAGATTATTCCGGGGCGCTTGCCACTGCCTGGTAAAGGAAAAATCGATCTTCAGATGTTTGCCGACTATCTTGAGCCTTGAATTTTTTGATCACAATTCCCCACCTAAAGACAATATTCTGTAGTAATGGCCAGACGTAGAAGAGACGACGAAGAGGGTAGCATGGACTCCCTCATGGATGCGATGACCAATGTGGTCGGGATTCTGCTTTTGATTCTGATCGTGAGTAGCCTCGGTATCAGTGCGGAAATTCGGAAGATCGTCGAGAATATTCCCGATGTGACCGAAGAGCAGCTTCAGGCGATGAAGGACAGTCGCAAGAAGACTCTCGATAACCTGGAAGATCTAAAACAGACCTATGCCAATACAGAAGCCAATGCCCCCAAGGAAGACGAAAAAGCTCAAATTGCGGCGAATCTGAAAGATCTGGAGACGAACAATAAAGATCTGGCTGCGAAAACCAACGATATTGCTGAGTGGAAGCAGAAGGTTGACGAACAGAAGGATATTGAAACCGAGCGCAAAGAAAAGGTGGTCGAAGCCGACACCGAAGATCGACGCTTGGCGGCTATTCTCGCCAATACCAAAGAACGCAAAGTTCTGGCTGCAAAAGATGTGAAAATGCCAAATCCGCGTGTGGCTGACGAGCGCGATGCGGCCCACTACCTGATTTGTAAAAATGGGAAAGTCTACTACGTCGGCGACCCCTACTCCCATGCCTATCAGATTCGCGATGTAATCGATAAAAATTTCAAAGATCTGGCCTACGTCGATAAGCAGAAGCCCGGTCACTACACCTGGTCTTTACTGGGTACACGGAAAAACCCGGACAATGGCCGTTTCGAGGCATTGAAAGAGGATGTTCGGCTAACTCGCCGAATGGAAGATGCACTCGCAGGCTGGAAGAGCACCAAGTTGAAATTCTGGAACAAAGGGAAAAAAGCATTCGATGAAGATCGAGATGTGGTGAAGCGCCTCTTTGGTAACGAAGATAAGAAAGAATGGAATGTTCAGAGGTGGCGTTACGACCTGGCTAAGATTCAGAAGTTCTTCGGTGACGGAAAATTTGGGCCAAAAGATTTTCGCTACTATGTGAGTAAAGGCGGCGGTGATCGGATCAAATACGAGGTGGCCCCGCGGGAAGAGGGTGGCTGGACAGCAGATCAGCTCTTAGCCGGTGGGTCCGAGTTTGATAAAGTCTGCAAGCAGGCATCAATTAACCGCAACGTCTTATTTTACTACTATGTCGCTCCCGATAGCTTCGACGTATACCTTCAGGCTCGCAGCAAGTCGGAAGGGTATCGGATTCCTGCCGGTTGGTCGGTTTGGGAGGGGGAAAAACTTGCCCCGCAGGCCGTTCCTCAACAAACCACTGCGATGTATGATTTGGATACCATTCCTGCTGCCGAAATGAAGCAGCTGGCCGATTCTATCGGGCCGTGGATGGCTGGCGAGTTGCGCAAGGAGCACGATTCACTCAGTACCGATGTGGCGGCGGCGATGCCGAAAGATCTGAAGCCTGCTGAACAAAAGACCTTTACTGACAAGCTTACCGAAGAGCGACGCGAGTGGATTCGCGCCAACCGGCAGGGGCAGGTGATGAATATTTACACTGCGGCTCTGGTAGCCTCAGAGGCAGGTGGGCGAAAAGAGGTGCAAGTCAGTGTGCATCCGCCGGAAATTCCCCACATTCGAATCTTTTCAGCATCCACTCCTCCGACAAAACCTAAAGAAGAGGAATCGACCACAATCGGTGAAAAACCCGGTGGTGG
>JAHDCN010000279.1:1236-4148 GCA_020629815.1 Verrucomicrobiota bacterium | reverse complement strand
TACAAAATGCGCACGATCATCAAGGAAGTCGTCACCAGCTATTTGTTCACTCACCGGAGAGTGGGGAAATAAAGCAGACTTCCAGACAGAAGACCTAACCCTCGCGAACGTCCAGTTTGCGGGGCAGCAGAACAACCAGAAGATACAAAGGCAAGGCAAAATGTGGTGCACGCAGCACAGCCTCGTGAGCGCTCTCCAGGATACCACCGGACAATGGCCGGGCGAGGGCAGTCGCTAGCCCCCAAAGAGCGGCGTAGATGAGGCACGGCGCCCGCAGCCTGGGAATGAGCAGGCCCACACACACGACGACATCCAGGATACCGGCAACCAAGAGAAACGTTGTCGCACCCTCCGCCCCCAAGCCGGTGATCGTATGCACCATGCCGTAGTAGTGCCCGGGTGTCGTGACCAGGCCCAGAGCATACACCCCATGTCCGATGAAGGTACAGCAGAAGCCCAACACTGCGATTCCCACTGGCCATTTCGCTCGTGCCCCGCATCTCAGAGCGAGAGCCAACACCAATGGGGATAGCACCTGACCACCATACTCAACCAGCATCGCAGCGGCGTGTCCCGCGTTGACATATTTGGCGAATGCTATGACTCCGAGCAGCAATGCTCCAATTGCCAAAAGCGCCTGCCCCCACCACCGCCCCGGTGGCACCATTACTGCCAGCAGTGCAAGGCAGAGGTAGACTGTTCCCAGCAAACGAGTGGCCAGTCGGATTCTGGTATCGGTAGCCACCTCCGCAACATAGGCCTCCCAGGATACGCCATTTGCGTCCGCCAGCCATCCAAAGTAGTCAGGATTCCAAAGCACCTCGCCGTAGGGAACACTCCATACGAGGTGCTGCCAGGCCCATCCGAAAAAGCAACAGGTGACACCCAGCCGCAGCAGCAATAGAGCCAGCCCACTACGGCTTTTGATGTCGTAGCTGCGCGGCATCTACCTGATATTCGTAATGAGTCTTTCCCTCGATATCGATGATCTCGCAGTGGATGGCTGCTGTCTTCGCAGCAGTGTCAAAGGTGATCTTGGCAAAGGCTGGCGTCTTATTGTACCCATAGACAAATTCGCTTCCCTTAGCATCTTCGACCAGTCCGTGGGTGTGAACATTGGTGAGACGCGAGCTCATGATCTCGACAAAATCGTAGCCTTCAGGGCGCTTGATTTTGCGAATATCAACCCGGTGTCGATCCGCTGAAAGCAGCACCACACCGTCGATCTTTTGGGACTCGATGTAGGAAAAAATCTCCTCTCGTTCTTCCTTGAAGCCATCCCACGTATCTTTGCTACCCGGCTTCACTCCGGGGCTCCACGGCACCGATGAGGCCAACACTTTGAATCTCCCCTTCGACTGGCTAAGCACCTTGAGCAGCCACTCTTTTTGCGCGGGACCGATCATGGTGCCACCGGCTTTGTCTCGATAGAAGCGCCCATCAAGGACAATGAAATGGACATCCCCAAGGTAGGTATCGAAATAGCAGCCCGGCTGCTCATCACCACCACCGTAGTAGGGATTTGCCCAGTTGTTGCGAAAGGTTTGCCAGACCGGCCGCTTCCAGGCAGGCTTATCGATGAAAGGTCCTGGCACGCAATCATTCATGCCGAAGTCATGATCGTCGTAGATTGCGTAGGTCGGAGTCTTGCTGACTAGAGAACGCCACTCGGGCTGGGACTGCCTCCGGTAGTAAATATAGTCATTGGTGAGCTGGTGCTCCGGATCGTCGATATAGACATTGTCCCCGAGTAGGAACAGAGCGTCAGGTTGCTGATTCTCGATCGTTGCCCACATCTTTTCATACTGAGGCGTGAATCCGGCACCACCTCCCAGAACGATACTCAACCGCCCCGGGTCATTGGGTGATTGGCGTGTACGAAACGCACCTTCAGCCACCTTCTTTTCAGCGATCTCCACCGAAATCTGATAGGCTGCCGATGGCTGTAGGTTATCGAAAACCAGCTCCACCGTGTAGTCAGTCTCAGCTGTTGGCGTAGCTGTCTGCCTCTGTTCTTTGGAATCAGTAAGTAGCACAACATCAACCGGCTGCTTGCCTGCAGTTCGGAGCCAGACCTTGGCACTGGTATCCGTGACTGCTCCTACCAATGGGCCATGGACCAGCTCGGTTCCGTGGCTCTCTGCCCATTCGGCATAACCGGGAGCTTCGTAGAGCGCTGCAAATGCGTCTCTTGGTCCCGCGACGAACCTGCCAAACTGTGCGCCTGCCTCCACAGCCAATTGAGCCTCGCTGAGTGCGGTAGCGCCATCGTCCTGTAACGACGCCATGAGAGCCTGAACGGCATGACGCTCCGCTGCATCGATCGGACTGGCCTTCGGCTTCTTATCCAACTGCGCGGCAGCGGCTTCGTATTTGCCTTTCGCTACTTCCCGCACAGCATTTCGACCGGGATCATGCTGGGCATGGAGACTGGTGAACAAGCCAGTGAGACAAAAGAATAGAGCTGGTCGAGCAAGCATGTGTTTTGCTAAGTCATGGTTCCGCTCTTGTCAAAGGAAGCACTCCGCCAACTGAGTTCGAGTCAAGCAGCTGGAGCCCGGGCCCATACTCTCTACCTTGATGGCGGAATGGAAACCAGACGCGGGCTATGGTAGCATTCTTGGCAAAGAAGGAAATATTATGAAATTCGCTCCACCGCCATCTTCTTTCAATCGCCGAACCTTCCTTCGTGGCGCAGGCGTTTCTCTCGCGCTTCCGTTTCTCGACTCCTTCGGCAAGGCAACTGCAGCAGGCAAAGCCGCCGCGCCACCTGTTCGGCTGGGTTTCATGTATATGCCTCACGGAGTGATCATGGATCAGTTCTGGCCGGCTTCGCAGGAGAGCTTTCTCAATTCTCCGCCACCCGCTCTCGAATCCCTGAAGCCGGTCCTCGATCAGTGCCTGATGATGAA
>JAHDCN010000279.1:0-1136 GCA_020629815.1 Verrucomicrobiota bacterium | reverse complement strand
CGCGGCGACGATGCCCGCGTCACCAAGACATCTCCGCTCGACCGCAAGATGCTCGACCACGTTCTCGGCGGCGCCAGGGACTTGCGCAAGACACTCGCTCTCGACGATCAGCAAAAACTCGACGAATACCTCGACAGTGTTCGCTCGGTTGAACGTCGCATCGCCGCGATTGAGAATCGTCAAAAGGAAGCTTCTCTCGAAAAGGCCGGTGTGAGCTCCAGCAAACGCAACGCTTCCGACTCACCGCCGATCGAAATCAAGATTCCCGAGGGCGACAAGCGCAGCGAATACATGCAGGTGATGTGCGATCTCAACGTGCTCGCTTTCCAGACCGACACCACTCGCGTCAGCACCTACATCGGCTCGACGCCGAATGGCGTGTCTTATCCCGAGCTCGGCTTTAATGACACCCATCACTCCACGACTCATCACAACAATGGTCAGGAGAAAGTCGATAAAGTCGCAGCGATCACCAAGTTCAACATCGATCAATTTGCCTACATGGTGAAGAAGATGGCGAGCCTCCGCGAAGGCGAGGGCACCCTCCTCGACAACTGCATCATGATGTGGGGTTCCGGACTCGAAGACGGCAACAAGCACCAGCGCGAAAACCTTCCTTTCATTCTCGCTGGTAAAGGCGGCGGCTCGATAAAAACCGGACGTTTTCTCGCCGACACCAAAGGCAACCAGGGCGACTTGCTCACGACGATGTTGTCCTGCGCCGGCATTCCCCTGGACCGACCCATTGGGATTGCGACGAAGCAGATCGGCGAGATGCGCGGGTGAACCCCAACAGGGTTAGTTCATCTTGACGATTCGGTCGTCACTTCTCAGTCGAAGGCTTTGGCAAATTATCGACCATTCCCGCATCGGTCCGGCTCAGCTCTGCGAGGGTGGCGGCGCGCATCGATTTCAGCTTTTCCTGATGCTTCAGGTCGAGGGCCAGATTGGTGAGTTCCTCCGGATCATTTTCGAGATCATACAGTTCTTCGACTTCACCTTCGATCAGAGTGCGAATGTATTTGTGACGATTGTCGAGCAAGGAAACCCACCAGGGGACTTTGGCGGTTTTGTAGAGCACTTCGGGATCGGTCGGAATGATGTCGGTGTCGGATCCGTATTTTTCGCCAGTGAGG
>JAHDCN010000278.1 GCA_020629815.1 Verrucomicrobiota bacterium | reverse complement strand
TCGGTTTGCCACCAGGTATCCACAATCGGACAACGACCGCCGCCGATCTTGTTGTAGTACCACATCCAGGCTTCCGGATTGATCGGTTCACCGACGGTTCCGAGCAGGCGCAGGGAAGAAAGGTCGTGTTTCTCCGGGAAGTGATCGCCGGCCTTGATGAAGGCACGAATAGCTGTCGGGGCGGTGTAAAAGATCGAGACCTTTTTGTCTTCAACGATTTCCCAGAATCGTCCGAAGTCCGGGTGATTCGGCGCGCCTTCATACATCACCTGAGTAGCACCGTTGGCCATTGGTCCGTAGACAATGTAGGTATGACCGGTAATCCAGCCGACGTCGGCCGTGCACCAGTAGACATCGTTGTCTTTGTAATCGAAAACGAATTCGAAAGAAGTCTGCGCACCGACCATATAGCCGCCGGTGGTGTGAAGGATACCTTTGGGTTTTCCGGTAGAACCGGAGGTGTAAAGAATGAACAGGGGATGCTCGGCATCAAAGCCTTCGGCCGGACAGTTGTCATCGACTTTGGCGACCTCGTCGTGCCACCAGACGTCACGGCCATCAGCCATACTGACTTCATTTTCGCAGCGCTTCAGAACAAATACGTTGTCCACTTCGCCGTCATACAGGTCGAGAGCTTCGTCCACATTGTCTTTCAGTGGGACTACGCCGCCCCGGCGCCAGCCACCATCGGCTGTGATGATCACTTTTGCCTCGGAGTCTTCTAATCGGTCTTTGATCGAAGTTGCCGAGAAGCCACCAAAAACCACGGAATGCACGGCACCAATCCGCGCGCAGGCCAGCATGGCAACCGCTGCCTCAGGCACCATTGGCATGTAGACCAAAACCCGGTCACCGGCTTTTACGCCATTCGCTTTCAATGCGTTAGCAAACTGACAGGTTTCACTGAGCAGTTCAGAATAGGTAACATCGCGACTGTCGCCCGGTTCGCCCACCCAGTGAATGGCAACCCGGTCTCCGTGACCATTTTCCACATGACGATCGAGACAGTTTTCGGTGGCATTGATTTTGCCACCGACAAACCATTCTGCGAAAGGCGCTTTGTCCCAGTTCAGAACCGTGTCCCACTTTTTCTGCCAGGTGAGCAGCTCCGCCCGCTCGGACCAGTAGGCTTGCGGATCTTCAACGGAACGCGCATGCAGTGCTTCGTATTCCTCCATTGAGCCGATATGGGCGGCGGCGGAGAATTCCTCAGAGGGTGAAAACTTGCGGTCTTCGTTGAGAACGGATTCGATCTTTTCGGTGCTCATAAATGGGAAAATTGAGCACGGAGCGTAACCAAGACGGATGGAAAAGGAAACCCAAAATTTGCGGTGTTTGTAATTCCTCTCGGGTTTGGAAAAACGTCAGGGTAGGTCGCGATTTTCGGGAAGGGTGCTACATTTTCTTTCCATGATTCGACTCCTGCCCGGTTTGCTAGCACTTTGTTTCTGTTCCAGTTGGCTCAAGGCCGAAGACTGGCCACATTTTCGGGGGCCCAATCTGAATTTTCACAGCTCAGAAACTGGATTGAGTCTGATTTTTCCCCCGGAAGGGCCGAAGAAGTTGTGGGAAGTGGAGCGGGGCAAGGGACATTCCGGTCCCGTAGTGGCAAAAGGGAAATTGGTTTTTATCCATCAGGTAAAGGAGAACGAGGTGATCCAGTGTTTGGATGCTGAGACCGGGAAAGAGATTTGGCAGCATTCGTATCCGGTGAAGGTGGAGCAAAGCTACGGAATTTCTGATACGCCGCGTTCGAGTCCTACGATCGATGTGGAAACTGGAACAGTGTATTCTTTTGGCAATGACTCGGATCTGATTGCCCTGAATCTGGAGGATGGAAAAATTCTGTGGGAAATAAAGACTTTCGAGAAGTTCGGCAAGGGACCGTTTTTCTTTGGTCAGGGTTCGAGTCCGTTGGTGTTGGGAGAAAAACTCATTGTACATGTCGGTGCTCCGGATGTTTGTGTGGCAGCTCTGAACAAGAAAACCGGCGAAACGATTTGGACGGCCGATTCCGAATGGCATGGCAGCTATGCTTCGCCCGTTACTGGAATCGTAAATGGGAAAACAAGACTGTTTGTTTTTGCGGGAGGAAAAACTGAACCGCCGGAAGGGGGATTGCTTTGCATCGATCCGGAGAACGGTAAAGTGGATGACGCGATATCCTGGCGCAGTGACATGTTTGCCAGTGTAAATGCGGCATCGCCGGTTCCCTGCGGTGAGAATCGCGTTTTTATTTCAGAGGACTACGGAAAAGGAGGAGCCTTAATTGAGTTCGACGATAATTTTCAGGGCCGGGTGGTTTGGTCTCTGCCGGAGTTCGGTTGCCAATTTCAAACTCCCATTTATCACCAGGGTGTGATTTATGGGCTGGGTGGAAATGGGGGATTACTGATGGGAGTGGAGGTTTCCAGCGGAGTTCCCCGCTGGAATGAGTCCTTCTATGATACGACGATTCTCTGGGAGGGCAGGGAGATTCCCATAAGCCTGGGGCATGCTCATTTGATTCATGTAGACGGGGAATTTCTTTGTCTGGGTGAGAATGGAGACTTGCTGCGGCTTAGCATGAACAGCAGGGGCTACACCTTGCTTGGAAAGTCGCGTTTGTTTTATGCTCCGGAAACCTGGGCGCCCCCTGTAATTAGCAATGGCCGGCTGTATGTGAACCAGAATGAAATGGGTTCGCGACTGATTTGCTACGATGTGCGCTCGAAATAGGCAAAAAACAGGTCGTTTCTGACTTTTCGGTGGCAGGTTGCCTCTAATGAAGCGACATTCTTTAAGTTCTCGAAACTTTTGATTCGTTAGAAACTTTCTTCCTTATGAGCCACTCAATCTCCGCGCGTGCCAATGCTGAGCTTTTGGACGCCAAGTATGCCGAATGGAAAGAGGATCCGTCGTCCGTCGATGCGACCTGGGCGTCGTTTTTTGAGGGCTTCGAAATCGGAATGACGCAGGCCCCGCGGCCGAAAAAAGGCGGTTCCTCAGCATCGACCGAAATGGTGGGTGGTTTGGACATGGCAACCAGGGCCCGGTTGGTTTCTTTGGTTTACAATTACCGGACGCTTGGCCATACCAAGGCCTGGGTGGATCCTCTGGAGAAGGCGCCTCCAAGCCAGGAGATGTTTACTCTTGATTCTCTGGGTTTTACTGCGGCAGATCTGGATGAGCAGGTATCGACACAATTCTACGAAGGCGGTCGGACGATGCCGCTACGTGAGCTGATTGACCGGCTTGAGAAAACCTACTGTGGCCGGATCGGTTTTGAATACATGCACATCCATAAGCAGGAGGTGCGCAATTGGCTGCGGGAGCGGATTGAAGGCAGAATTGATGCGGATAAGCCGTCGAAGGAAAAGCAGAAAAATGTGCTGACCTGGCTGACACATGCCGAGATGTTTGAACGTTTCCTGCATCGGAAATATGTAGGCCAAAAGCGGTTTTCTCTGGAAGGGGGAGACTCCCTGATGGTCGCATTGAACGGGATTCTACAGGAGTGTCCGGGTGTGGGGATTAAGGAAGTTGTCTTGGGCATGGCCCATCGCGGTCGATTGAATGTATTGGCCAATATGCTGGGCAAGCCTCTCTCGGTATTGTTTTACGAGTTTTCAGAAAACTACATTCCGAACATGGTGGCTGGTGACGGTGATGTGAAATATCACCTCGGTTTTGAAGCCACTCGAAGTGTCCCAGGTGGAACTGTCGAAATTCACCTGGGCGCGAATCCTAGTCACCTGGAAGCGGTGAATGGTGTGGTTGAGGGGAAAGCACGCTCCCGACAGCGTGATTTTGATGAATTGAACCGTGATCTGGGCGTGAAGCGCCTGCCTGTTTTGCCGGTACTGGTCCATGGAGATGCTGCCTTTGCCGGTCAGGGAAGTGTTGCTGAGGTGCTGAACCTCTCTCAACTCTCGGGCTACCGCACTGGCGGGACCATTCATGTCGTCGTCAATAACCAGATTGGATTTACTACGACTCCGGCTGATGCGCGCTCGTCTACCTATTGCACGGATGTGGCGAAGATGATCGAAGCGCCGGTATTCCATGTGAATGGGGATTCTCCGATGGATGTGCTGTTCGTTTCGGAGCTGGCTTTGGAGTTTCGAAACAAGTTTAAACGCGACGTAGTGATCGACATTGTTTGTTACC
>JAHDCN010000277.1 GCA_020629815.1 Verrucomicrobiota bacterium | reverse complement strand
AACCGCCGACCAACTGGGTGTAAACCAGTCGCTCTACCGCTGAGCTACCCGTGCATACAGGCGCGAAATTGCGCGGAGACGATCTATGCCACGAAATTCGTCTCGTTCAACGGGATTTTTACCGTTTTTTACTCAAATCTGGCGCAAAATACGCCGGGAACCGCATGGTTACGCGGTTTTTGGCAAAAAAGTGCTTCTCAAAGCGGAGATATGAGCGACTCTAAGGGACCCTCAGCATTTATATGGCGTATAAAAGAAATTCAGGACGAAGAAGACGTAGACCAGGTCGTGGGCGCAGGCCCAAGGCTCATTCGGAGAAGAAAGAGTCGGAAGACAAATCAGTGGAACTCGAAGGAACCATTCACACGGTGCTTCCCGGTACGATGTTCCGCGTCCAACTCGATAATGGTCATCTCGTCCTGGCTCACATTTCTGGTAAAATGCGCAAGCGCTTCATTCGTCTGGTTGCAGGTGACCGGGTGAAAATCGAGATGTCGCCATACGACACCGAGAAAGCTCGGATTGTTTATCGTGTGGATGCACGCCGTCCGCAGACGGGCGGGCATTCGGGCAGTAAGCGTTCGCCCCGGAGTATGTCACGTCCCGGTCAGCCGAAAAAGCGACCCAAGCCAAATCTTACTCCGCGCCGTGGGTCTGGACCTGCTAAGAAGAGCGGAAATAAGAAGTAACCGTTGGTTGATGCCAATTGGTCTTGGGCTCGATGCAGGGACCGTTTGAACTTTTGGGCCTGCCATGTTCGCTCACACTGAGTGAGCAGGATATCGAGTCGGCGTGGGCTCAGGCCATGCAGTCGGCCCATCCCGATTCCGGTGACGGGGATGAAGAACTCTCTGCTTCTCTAAATGAGGCGAGGGCTGGCTTAAGTGATCCTCTCCGCCGATTGCATTCGTGGCTCTCTGAGAAGAGTGATTTAGATTCGGACCGCAAAAATGTAGGTATTGATCCGGAGCTGATGGATCTTTTTGCAGCGGTAAATGAGGGACTGCAACAAGCCGACGCTGCAATAGCCGAAACAAAGGCTGCTTCCACTGCTCTGGGCAAGGCGCTGGTGGCGAAGAAAGCTGTTCAGGCTCAGTTAGGACTGCAATCGCTGCTTGGAAGAATCAATCAGGCTGTTGGGGAAATCACCGATCGCTTTAGCGAATTCGAAGTCAAAGCAGAGAGTGGAGATTTTGATTTCGCGCAGAAAGCTTCAGACCGGGCCCGGTTTTTGAAAAAGTGGGAGATGCAGTGCAATGATCGTCTGGTGGAGTTAATCTCTCTCTGAGAAATGTCATGAGCAACGCTGAGCAAGAGGTCATTGTCGGGATTGATTTGGGAACCACGAATTCCCTTGTCGGAGTGGTCGATTCCGGGTTCCCCATAATCCTGGCTGACCAGGCAGGGCATCGAATGCTGCCTTCGGTGGTTCAGTTTCCTGCCGACGATTCCGGAGCGGAGGTAATTGTTGGATTGGCTGCTCGAAACAGTCAGGTGGTTCACCCTGAAAGAACGGTCAGTTCGATCAAGCGTTTCATCGGGCGATCAGCGAATGATGTTTCCACAGAGGAGATGCAAAATGAGCAGCTCTCGCGAACGGGGAGTGACGGGCTTTTGGTCGCCGGCAAGACTCCGGAGAAGGTTTCGGCGGAAATTCTGAGTGAGCTGAAGAAGACAGCGGAGTATGCATTGGAGCAACCTGTGAGCCGCGCTGTGATCACTGTTCCTGCCTACTTTAACAATACTCAACGCGAGGCTACGAAGAAGGCTGCGGAGTTGGCCGGTTGGAAGGTGGAGAGAATTATCAATGAGCCGACTGCAGCTGCGCTGGCCTACGGACTCGATCGTGAGGGGGAAGAACAGCTTGTCGCGGTCTATGATCTCGGAGGTGGCACCTTTGATTTGTCGATTCTGCAGTTGAAAGAAGGGTTGTTTGAAGTGATCGCGACTGCCGGTGATACGGAGCTGGGAGGTGATGATATTGACCAGGCTGTTGCAGAGTTTTTTCTGTCGAAAATGGAGCTTCAGAAGGAAGATCTGGAAAGCAGCCAATGGGCCGAGCTTCTTCGGATCGGTCGGGAAGCGAAGGAGTATTTGAGCGAAAATGAGGCCTATGATGTGCGCTTGCCATTTTTTCGCGAAGGGAAAAGCTGGGAATTTTCTCTGACTGCTGAGCAGTTGGAGTTATTGGCAGACCCGATCCTTTTGCGCACCAAGAGTATTTGTCAGCGGGCTTTTGCGGAGGCTGAGGCAAAAGGAAAACCACAGATTGATCAATTGCTTATGGTGGGCGGCTCAACAAGGATGCCGCTGATCGCCCGCCGATTGAAGGAGTGGTTTGGTAAGGAACCGCAAATGAGCGGAAATCCTGATGAAGCAGTGGCGCTGGGTGCTGCGATTCAAGCCGGCATTCTTTGTGGGCGGGTCAGGAACGTTGTCTTGGTAGATGTCACCCCACTCTCTTTGGGAATCGAAACTTTCGGAGGTTTGATGAATGTGATCATTCCAAGGAATTCGACGATTCCAGCGAAAGCGGGGGAGATGTTTACCAATGCTGTAGCCAATCAGGAAAGTCTGGCGATTCGCGTGTTGCAGGGGGAGCGTGAAATGGCGCGGGACAACTGGCAGTTAGGAGAGATTGAAGTTCCTTTTACCCCCGGGCCAAAGGGAAGCGCACGGGTAGGAGTGCAGTTTACGATCGATCAGGATGGTATTCTTGAAGTATTGAGTCGTGATACCTCGACCGGTGAGGATCATATTCTGGAAATCCGAAATGCAGCCGTTGATGTCGATGATGAAGCGGTGGAAAAGATGGTCGAGGAGTCGATCGACTTTGCGTTTGAGGATATGTCAGAGCGGATCTGGACGGAGGCCGAGATGAAAAGCCGGGAATTGTTACCGGCAGTAGAGGCTGCCTTAACTGTTGTTGGTGAAGAAATTACCGACTCTGAAAAGCTCGAAATCGAAGCTGCTGCCAGCGATGTTGCGTCCCTGTTGGAGCTTCCGGAGAATCGTCGGGATGTGAATGCCTTGAAGGCAGCGAACCAAAAACTGGATGACGCGACTCAGACTTTGGCGGCTATTCTGGTTGAAAAAGCTCTCGATGAAGCTCTTTGAACCGCAAAAGTGGTCAATTTTGCGAAAAAAACGGTCACATTTTGACCACTTTCCGGTCTATTTATCGTGACAGCGGTTTTCTTTTTGACTTAATAGCCTGATTTGGCGTAAAACGGTCGATTCTTGAAGCCCCCTATTTCAATATCTCACACTCTTTAATCCCCCCAATCCTCACTCGTATGGAAGAATTAATTCAACAGTTGGAAAACGAACCGGAAAACTGGGAGCTTCGTTGCTCCATTGTTCAGGCGCTTTATGAAGCAGAGCATTTTCAAGATGCTTCGGATATAGTCCTCAGTGCGCCGGAAATTCCGGGCGATGAAGATAGCGTCGTTTTCTGTTCCACTGTAATCGGGGCAGTTGATCCGGAATCCGGCCACGCTCTGGCTGATCAGTTTATTGATGCAAACGGCAGCACTGCTGGTATCCACAATCTGAAAGCGCAGCTTTTCGAAATGCAGGGTGACGAAGCAAGTGCCGCTGCACAGCTTGAGCTTGCAGAAGCCGCTGCTGGCGGAGCACCGGTCGCTGTGGAAGATGCTGCTCCTGCAGTGGAAGAAGCGTCTCCGGTTGCCAGAAAGATGGCTCCTCCGGGAGAAGAGCGTGAAGCGATTCTTCCTCCTTCCGCTACAGCAGCTGAAGTGCCAACAATCACTAAGGCCCAGCCGCTTGCCGGTTTGGCCGCTGAGGCAGAAGGTTTAGAAGAAGCCGTTGTTCTCGAAGCTGCAGACGGTGAAGCCCCGGCTCTGATCGTCGGGGAAGGCGAAGCTGTTAAAGGAGTTGATCGGGAAAAGGATACCAAGGACAAGATGGGCGCGATCGCTATCGCGGTTGGGGTTCACGTAGTTTTGGCGATTCTTTTGGGTGCCTTGGTTCTTGCTTCTCCTCGACCTTCACCGCCGCAGATTACCGCTTCGGCTTTAGCCAATACCAATGAGGACAGTCTGGAGAACCAGACGATGACCAAGATGAAGCAGAAGACTGCTGCGTCCGTCGCATCGGCTCAGCCTGTGATTTCCAGCACTGCGTTTTCCAATTTCGCGGTTCCGGACATCGTTGATGTAAA
>JAHDCN010000276.1 GCA_020629815.1 Verrucomicrobiota bacterium | reverse complement strand
CCTACCGCAACCCCTCCACTTCCAAATCAATCGCGTAGAATCCGGTCCGCGCGGTAATGTACATTGTTTTCCCGACCAGCAGGCAGTTCGCGGGGCCCTCAGGGCACTGTTTACGCAGCAGTTCTTTCCCATCGGGTGCAAATGCAATGAGCTCGCCTTTCCAAGTGCAGTAAATATTGCCGTGAACATCGACAGTCATTCCGTCGCTGCCCACCGGAGCAAACTTCCGGCGGTTGGCGATATTCCCTTCCCCGACTACGTCAAATGCCCAAATCGTTTCGGCACCCGGGTCAGCTATGTAGAGAATCGCTTCATCCGGTGAAAAAATGATCCCGTTTGGTTTGGTGACCTCTTTCGTTGCCTGAGTCACTTTGCCTTTCCGGCTGATGTAATACACCGCCTCGACATCAATCTCGCGCGGCTCGCCTTTTCCATACCTTGGATCAGTAAAGTAGAGACCGCCCAGTGAATCGAGCGCACAATCGTTGGGGCTGTTCAGTTTTTTGCCGTCCCATTTATCTGCCAGCACCGTAATCTCATCCCCGTCGATCCGGACCACACGACGGTTGCCTCCTTCGCAGGCAATCATCGCTCCGGCAGCGGTGAAAAACAGTCCATTGGCGCGGCCGGTATTTTCACGAAAAACCTCGGTCTTTCCCGTTTTCGGATCATATACATGAGTCCGCTCATTGGGAATGTCATTGAAGTAAATGCGACCATCCGGTCCCAGTGCGGGTCCTTCGGTAAATTTGAATCCGTCAGCCAGCTTGCGAAAATCCGCGTCATCGGCCAGCAACTTGGTCACCTTGGCCAGCGGTTTCACTTCTGCATCGGAGATTCGATAGTCGGTCGCTGGCTGCAGAATTTCGATAGCGGAAAACTCCACATCCATATCCTGGGAACCATGCAGTTGCGGACCAATTTTTCCCGAAGTCCGCCCGGGGTCATTCTCCAGCGCAACCGTGGTTGCTCCGTTCACCTGAACCTTCACGCGTTTGCCGTAGGCATTGATGTCCATTTCGTTCCAATCACCCTTGCGATAGAATTTCTCAATCGCATCCTGCGTTGGCTTCTGCACCCAGGCTCGCCCACCGGTTTCGTAGACACCGCCAACGCCATTGCCGCCTGCATCAATCTCAGCCTGAAATCCATTCACGGAAACAGCGCTGTTAACCTCATCAACACGAAAGTAAAAACCACTGTTGCCGGAATTGGATCGATACTTGGTCCTCAGAGTGAAGTCATCAAACTTTCCGTCGAACAACAGAATACTGTGTCGCTTCTCCGATTTGGGTGAGGCCCCTTTCAGCACTCCGTCCACCACAGACCAGGTATTCTCCACAGTCGGCGTCCAGCCATCAAGATTCTTGCCATTAAACAAAGGCTGCCACTTTGACTCCCCCAAATCCTGAATCCGAATATTCCGATAACGGACCTGTAGGGTTTCCTCTCGATTGCCGATTCCGTGAACCTGCAAACCGATGAAACCTTTCAGCGTCATCGCATCAATCAGATCCGCCGCCTGCACTCCATTGATGAAGGTGCGAATTCTCGCGCCGACTGCTTCGATCCGAAACTGGTTCCACTGATTCTGACGAAACGCATAGCGCGCCGCCGGATTATCTTTGTGATCATCCAGCCATCCCCGCCGCGCCTCATCGTAGATGCCTCCACTCCAGGCACGATCCGATGGATCAATCTCCACCTGATAACCATGTACCCGGCCGTCTTTGTAATCCGGTAACGAGTTGGATCGAATCTGCACCCCGCAGTTCAACGTCGAATCGACCTGAAACTCCAACTCGAGAATGAAATCTCCATATTCTTTCTCAGTGCAAAGGAACGAATTCGGCGTCTTTGGAACCGTAGTTCCTACGATCGCACCATCCTCGACTGTGTATTTGGCAACACCTCCGCGCTGCACCCATCCATCGAGGGTCTTGCCGTCAAAAAGAGTCACCCATTCCGCGGGTTCTTTCTTTTGCGCAAAAGCAGCAGAGGAAAACAGCAGGAGAAAAACCGGAAGCCAATGTTTCATGAGCAGACGCTAAAAACAGACCGGCCAGGTTTCCAGCAGGAATCGCTGGCCGATAGAGGGCGTTTGCTTACGCTTGGCTATTCCACTTCGCTACTTTGCCGCCACGTCATACGCAGTCAGCACACCCTGGTTACGGATGTAAAATTTGCCGTTCGCGACAACTGGATGCGCCCAACTTGGACGGCCTCGATCTTCGATTTTGAAACGCCCCTTCTCCACGTATTCCTTCGAATTGGCTTCGACCAGGGCCACCTCGTGACGCTCACCAAGGCAGTAGAGCATCCCGTCAGCAAAAACCACCGATCCTTTGCCCACGCTTTTTTCCTGCCAGGCAATTTCGCCGGTTTTGAAATTCAAACAGATCAACGTATTCGCTCCGAAGCCGTAGACATGTTCACCGACTTTCACAAAACCGCCGTGATGATTCTGAAACGATTTTTCAAACCAGAGTTCCTCGGCTTTTTGCGCATCGCCATCAGCACTGACCTTGACTAGCCCGCCACCGGTTCCGTAGGCGCTTGCTGACAAGACCATGTCATTCGCAATCACCGGAGAGGAACAGTTCGCCGTACCGTTGGCTGCACCGGAATACTTCCACAGAAAATTACCGTCGTTGAGCGTCAGCCCGAACACACTTTCCCGGCCGAACTGGACGACCTGCTCCTTGCCGGCGACGGTAGCCAGCACGGGTGAGGAATAATGCGCCGCTTCCGTGAGATCGCTGCTGCGCCAAACCTGCTTACCCGTTTTCTTGTCGAGCGCGACCATCGTGCCCTCTTTGCCACCGGGAGTCACCAGCAACAAATTACCTGCCACCAGCGGCGACTCGGAGTAGCCCCAGCCCGGACGCTTGCCACCGAAGTCTTCCGAAAGATTCACATGCCAGACGGTGTCACCGGTTTTGGTATCGAAACAAGTCAGGTCACCATTGCCACCTTCGGTAAAAACGAAATCACCATCCACTGTCGGCGTTCCGCGCGGGCCATCGCCCATGCCATTTCGGTAACCACCAACTGATCGCTTTAAGTCTGCCAAATCGAGGACACCATCTGTGCCCGGATGATTCTTCTGAAAAAAGGCCGTCAACTCCTCCACTGTGATCAAGCCATCGCGGCCGGTTTCGCGTTTGGCGAAATATTCGGTCAATTCATCTGCAGTGAGAACACCGTCACCTTTCTTCTCTCCATCCAGCTTTTTGTCAGCGTTGTTGAAGATCGACTGCACCAGCGAACCTCGCGCCTCCTTTTGCGAAATGCTGCCGTCGCTGTCCTCGTCCAACAAAGCAATCGTCCGCTCTGCTCGTGCTTTGCCGATGGTATTCGACTGGGTGCGCCCACCGGTTGCCGCGTCGATCTTGTTCACCTCCCGTCCCAGCGAGGCAGGCATCTCTTTCGCATCCAACTGAACGTCGCTGTTCTGATCGTAGGTTTTAACAAAGACTGCCGCCCGCTTCGAGGCAATCGCCGCCACATCAATGCCTTCGTCCTTTTTATCCGAAGCAAAAGCCCGTGCTCCCAGTCCGGCGATCGCTTCCTCTTCACTGAGCTTGCCATCTTTATTGCTATCGAACCGGTCAAACTGCTCTTTCACTTTGGCATCGAGAACTTCCTCCACCGGTCCAGGCTGACGCGCCCAAAGCAAGCTGCCGTCCTTTTCGCTGAAGCACATGGTATGCTCAACGCCTTCGATATCACCCATCGTGTAGATACGACCATCGGCAATCACGACAGAGGAATAGCCAATGCCGACGTTGTCGATTTCCCACGCAACCTTGGGTCCGCTTTCCGACCACTCTTTGAGCAGGTTTACCTCTTTTGAAAGTCCCGTCCGATCCGGCCCACGCCACTGCGGCCAATCGTCTGCGATGAGGGGTGAGGTGAGAATGAGAGAGGAAAGAATGAGGAGCGCGTATTTCATGAAGGGCACATTAGGAAATTTTGGCTGCCAGGCCAATGGCGGATTAGTGCGGGCTCTGCCCTTTAACACCGATGCGTTGCGCGCCACAAATGAGCACGAATTGAAACGAATCTTTTAAAAGCCAGCTGCCTACTGCTGAAATGGGCAAACTGGGAAATCCAACACCGGAAGACCTTGCCGGATGTTGGAGGCGAGGGTGGGAATCGAACCCACGATAGAGCTTTTGCAGAGCCCGGCCT
>JAHDCN010000275.1 GCA_020629815.1 Verrucomicrobiota bacterium | reverse complement strand
CCTGCCCGTTTCTCCGAAACAGGACCTGCGATCCGATTCGCTCGATGCTTAACCAGTCGCTTCCTGTATGGTTCCAGAAGGGGGAAGTTTCCCTCCCTTCGGTTCGAGCATCCCCAACGTGTCGAACAAAAAAACGGTAGTTGGTATTCGCGTGATCTACACCTCCCCAGGATTCAGCCCACCCCAATCGAACTCGCTTGTTCGTGGCCGGAACCTTAAATTGCACGGCACCATCTCCAATCAATACCCGGGTGCTACTCACAGCGGTATTCCAATTATTTGCACCACTGATTCTAAGGACCTGGTTATTCCCCAAACCGGGATTTTTCACGGTTGATCTTGGTGTTTTTTCGCGCCAAATGGGAATGGTGATGCCGATTTTGGGTACAAAGACTGCTTTAACAGCGTCAGCTCTAACCACTTCTCCACTGGAAGAATGAATCGTGACGGTATGGCCGCCCAGCCTATTCAAACCAAACCGTCCGGCATAGGTCCACGAACTGATTTGGGGTTGTGATGTCAACGACAGAGCAGACACACCTCCCGTGTGAGCAACATCAATAGAATGGGTCGAAGGTACCCCGCCCACATTATGAACATACACATCGTAGTGCCCATTCGCATTAATCCGAAGCGGAAATTGAATGGAATCGCCAGCGCCACCGCTATGTTCCCAATATTGTGCCGATTCTGAATTCGTTCCTGCCCCGGGAACAGCTGTCCAGGCGCCGTTTACCTCTACGGATCTTAAATCAGATTCCCGCCCATCTGCCTCTAGCTCGTCTGCGTTGGTTTGTCGCTCGGACCAAAATAACGCGGTGGTTTGAACAAAATCAGTAAAAGTAGCCGTGCCACTACCGACAAAGGCCCCACCTAAACCATGCCCATCCAAATCAACACTGTAGGCACCAACTGGTGTCCATACATTCTGGCCGAGACTCACATTGTAATCCGAGGAAGCAATCGAAGCATACACGGTATCACTGCCCATTACCAAACGAACCCACTGAGGGCCCGAGTGCGCAGGGACATTGAAACTCAAACTGATATCGTAAACTTCCGCCGTAGATCCAGTAGAACGGCGGTGAACAGCGATCAAAGATCCTGAAGAATCCTTACCTAAAAATAGAAACGGAGCATCGGCATCCAGAGAATCGCGAAGCATCACCCCCGCCTCTCCACTAGACGGATTTCCGCTTAGCCTAACTCGAAAGTCGAAACCCTCACGAACTTCAGCGGTTCTATGCCGAAAATGACCGCTATCAGAAGAAGCCTCCAATGGAGCACCCCCACCTGTGATTGTGCCGGAAGAGAAGGCACCATTAGCGCCACCGATATTCGAACTTGTCCACGCTGTTGCGGGAGGGATGTAATTTTCTGAAAAACTACTTTGGAGGGAAAAGCAAAGATAGAGCCCAAGCAACAAAGCAAAGCGTGTTTTAGAGAGCAAGGGGTTCATGCTTCCGATTTACCTATTCCTGAGCAATGCTGTCCAGCACAAACTGCCCTATTTTTACCTAAGTATTTTAGGTTTGCCTATCGAAGTAGCTCATCAATCCAGCGTCAGGTGCGTCCCTTCGAAGATGACTGTGCTTTTCCCAGATTTTCTTTGGGATCAGCAATGAAGAAACTCCTGATGTCGGCTCGCCCACGCTAGAGCCCAAAAAAAAGCGGCGCCGAATTCCGTTTCCGAAAATCGACGCCGCGTTGTATTCCCCCTCAACACAAAAACAAGCACCTTGTGTAGTATCGATGATGCCTTGTTTCTGAATGGAAAGTATCCCATTTCGGCACCCTAGTCAATAATAATTATAATTTTCATAATTAAGGAAATTATCAAATTCAGTTAAGATTGGTTGGTATTTTTTGAAAATCAGTGCATTTTTTTGCATAAACCTGTTTTGCCGGTCGTCTCTCTCTCAACACAACCAATCTCCACAATATGAAAAACGATTTCGCCCTCCTTTCCCAGTTTCTGGATACTCTAGGTCCGGAAGTAGCCGGCCACAGTTCGAGCGAGCCTCTGACTGACGAGCAGACTCAGCAGATTTCCGAGTTTGCCAGCGGGAAACTCACCGACCAACAGCGGGAAGCATTGCTGCCTTCTCTTTTGGAGAATGAAAATGCGATTCAGGCTTTGGTGGACGCCATCCGCGCGCAGAGTTAGACTACGCCTATGATTCAAGCTCGATCCCGAGCAAAACTTCTAGGAAATCCACAATTCGCCCGCCTGGGAGCAGATCTCGAGCAACACATCGAAGAGTGGATACAATCCAGCAACCCGGTAGAACTGACCGGATTGCTGGATGAAGTTTGTACAGATCTCCTGTCTCACTGTTTTCAATCAGTTGGAGGCAATGAAGGCACTTTGTGGCTCGCCGATACGGATGAGTCAAATCTAGTGGCTGTTTACAATTCCGGACCGGACGCGGAAAACCTTGTCGGCTTCGAGCAGTCAATCGGCAGCGGAATTATCTCCCTCGTCTATGCCCAGCAGCAGCCCTACTGCGAAAACGAAATCGAAAAAAGCGAAGGACACGACGACACACTGGATCGCAAACTGGAACAGCACACCAGTGCGATGATTGCGGTTCCCTTTTATTTTGCGTATCAACTGCGCGGGGTGGTTTCCTGCGTGCAGCTGGGATCGGGTGACGAGACTCCCGGTTTTGATTCAGAACATGTAGCGCAATTGGTGCAGACAGCTCATTCGGTAGAAAGACTAATGAATGCCGCGGCGTTGAGCATCGCCCTGGGACTCGACAATGGCTGATACGGTGACAGATCTACCGGCGAAACCGCAGATCTGGCCCGATTACGACGCGGCCCGGGCTGCGTTGGAAAAGGGGGACGGTGACGGCATCAAAGTCGCCATCATTGACTCGGGCGTGGATATCAGTCACCCATCGCTCAGTGGACTAACTCTCTGCGATGACATCGCCGTTTCCTGTGATCGGGTCAGTATCACAATCGAAGAAGGCGGTGGGCAGGATGTCTATGGCCACGGAACAGCAGTAGCGGGCATTCTTCTAAGTGAGGCTCCGAAAGTGCAAATTGGCAGCTTTCGTGCTCTCGATTCGACGAATCACTCCCGGAGCTTTGTCATCGCTGAATGCGTCAATCAGGCAATCGAACGCGGATACAATGTGATCAATTGCAGCTTTGGGTGCCGCGGACTTCCACGCTATGTGATGGAATACAAGGAATGGGTCGATGCCGCTTACCTTGCCGGTGTCCAAGTGGTCGCCGCCTGCTCGAATCTCGATGCCCGGATCCGCGAATGGCCTGCCTATTTTCCCAGCGTGATTAGTGTTCGCTCTACGTCTTGTGATGCCGGTGAGTTTTTTCATCGGGAAAATCACATGGTTTCTTTCCTGGCACGGGGTGAACGAGTGGAAGTCCCCTGGAAAGATGGCAAAACCAAGATTGAAACAGGAAGTAGCTTTGCGGCACCAGTCATCACAGGCAAAATTGCCCGCCTACTCTCGGGCTTGTCGGGTATTCCTCCAGGAGCTGTGAAGCCGTTACTGGCCAGTCTTGCCCAGCCCAGTTAATTGAACGTTTTATTAACTTTGCTGAAAGTTTTATAAAGTTTAACAAAGCGCTGGACATTTTTCTGATATTTGCTATAATTTTAATAACAGCAGTAATTTTGGTTACGATGTCCGATATTTCCAACGAATTAGCCCAGCTCTATCCGAAACTTCTTCAGATGCGCAATATCCTGCAGTTCGGCGTTCAGTCGAATCAGATCTACGCCGAGCGCACTGACAACGGAAAGCGCTACTCTCTGAACAGCTGGCAAAACAGTTTGCTGCTGGCTATGGATGGAGATCGCCCTTTCGGCAATCTGATTGGAGAAGTAGAAGAAGAGGTCGGCAAAACCATCGCACCCGATGCGCTGGTCGCGTTCTACAAGTGGGTGACCGAAGAGGGCATTGTGCGCATTGTCCCCCAGCCGATTCTCGATGGTCTGGGTGAATCCATTTTCGAGCTGGTTGATGAAGGCGAGGATTCAGAACCAGATACCTTCACTTCGGAAACCGAAAGCAAATTCTCAGTAAGCAATATCTGGAAAAAAGTGAAGCGAGCCGGGAAACCTACCGGCTATGCGCTCATCGCTTTGGGATTGATTCGGCTCGCCTGGGTGGTCACTCCTGTATTCCAGCCGGTTGGAGAACGGATTTCTTACGAGGTTTC
>JAHDCN010000274.1 GCA_020629815.1 Verrucomicrobiota bacterium | reverse complement strand
TCTTTGTCTTGCTGGCCTTTGAGGAACTTGGTGCCTTTTTCGAGAGCACGCTCAATTTCCAGTTTTAAAGAAACGTCACCGCTGGCTGCGCCGGGCTTAATGGTGGTGCTCTTTTCCTGTGCCGTAACAGAAAACGAGAGGCTCAGGGCCGCGAGGGTACAAAGGACGGTAGTTTGCTTCATAAAAATCAGTCTGCTTCAGTTTGGTTGGTGTTAACTGAATAAAAAGTGACATTTTTCTCAGGGTTTCAAGATTAATGTTCCTTTTTTACCCACTTCGGGCAATAAATGATCATTTGCTGCCCATCTCTCGTCATTGTCCGCCCCATCGCGGGACATGTTGAACATGGCCAGGTCGTCGAGATAGACAGCGATGAATGATCCCTCGACTTCGGCCAAAAATGATCCGTTCGCTACGGCGGAGCCACTGTAAACCCAGCCGCCTTCCGTCATGGTTTCGCCGACATCAGCACCGTCGAGAACCAGAGTATGAACGGCCACTTCTTCCTCTTTACCTTCGAATTTTACCGTCAGCTGAAACTCCTGACCCCGGTCTTCTTTCTTGCCGGATTTTTCGGCTTTCTCTTCCTCTGCCAATCGGACATTGAATAAGTCGCCATTTCCGGATTGAAACTTCAGCAACTTCATCGCGAGCTGCAGCGCCATTGGACTGGCGGTCGTGGTGAAAATGCTTTCGTGAACTTTGCCCTTTTCGTTCACCAGAATGTATTCAATCGGGCCGCCCTGCTGCATGTTTACAATCACCGGGATGGAAATCTCTTTGGTCTTCGCATCAAACTCAATGTCTCCAAGGCGGAAGCGGCTTTCGCCGATCTTCTTCACCTCCGGTTTCTCCATTTTTGCCGGGGCTGGTTTCGTTTCGCCTTCCGGTGGTTTTCCCTCAGGACCGTCAGGAGAAAAAGCGTGACCGGATACCAGAAAAGTCAGGCTGAATAAGGGGAGGAAGGAGAAGAACCGAATCATGCAGGACAATACCGCCGATTCGATGCGCTGAAAAATTGAAAAAGAACCGTTTCCCGGAAGCGATTTCTGTCGTTATCTCCTGTGTAGCAATGCAGCACGTGCAGCCAACTTTTCTCAGCAGTCCGCTTCCCTGGCGGTGGGAGTTGCGCGTGCCTGCCCTGGTTTCTTCCAAAGCTCGATCCTGTCGCGGGAATTCCTGATTCATTTTCCCCTTCCTCTTGATCGAATTTTCCTTTGTTTTGAAACCAAATTACCTACATGAGCTTACCCAAAGTCCTGATCCTCGGCGCGGGCTTCGCCGGGATTGAATGTGCCAAGGCCCTTCGCAATGCCGCGGTCGATATCACCATCGTTGACCGCCAGAATCATCACCTGTTTCAACCGCTGCTTTATCAGGTCGCCTCAGCGGGCCTTGCTGTTCCGGAAATCGCGCATCCGGTGCGCAGCATTTTTGCCCATCAGAAAAATGCGCAAGTGCTGATGGAGGAGGTCACCCGGATTGACCTCGAAGCAAAGTGCGTTCATACCAGTGGGGGAGATCTGGAATACGATTATCTCGTGATTGCCCTCGGTGTCAAAACTGGATACTTCGGCAACGATGAATGGGAAGAGCATGCACCCGGACTGAAGAGTCTGGATGACGCGACACGAATTCGTCGTGAGATTTTGCTCGCATACGAACGGGCGGAAAACTGTGATGATCCTGAATTACGGAAGAAACTGATGACAACCGTGGTCATTGGTGGAGGCCCAACCGGAGTGGAACTCGCCGGAGCCTTTGCTGAATTGGCCCGCTTCGTTTTGCGGAATGACTTTCGCAGGATCGACACGGAAGAGGCACGGATTTTCCTGGTCGAAGCGGCTCCGCAGTTACTGACGATGTATGACGAAGACCTGTCTGAGTATACGCGTAATGCACTGGAGGAAATGGGAGTGACCGTAAAAACGGGATGCTTTGTAGAAACGCTGACCGAAGGTCGAGTGGAGCTGAAAGAAGGCGAAACGATAGAGGCGGAAAATATCATCTGGGCTGCCGGCGTTGAAGCTCCAGCGATCACCAGAGAGCTTGGGGTGGAAACTGATCCGGGCGGACGCGTGATGGTAGAAACCGACCTGAGTATTCCGGGATTTCCGGAGGTTTTCGTGGCCGGGGACATTGCTCATTGCATTGATCAGGCGGGAGTCCGCGTGCCCGGGTTGTGCCCGGCTGCGATGCAGATGGGACGTCATGCAGCGAAAGTGATCTGGGAAGAGCTGAAGGCACCTCTGCCGAAAAACTATGAAGTTCGTCGGCAGTTTCGCTATTTTGACAAAGGCAGCATGGCAACCATTGGCCGTTCTAAAGCCGTGGCGGTGAGTGGCAAGCTCAAGTTCGATGGCTTCGTGGCCTGGTTGATGTGGTTGTTTATCCATTTGATGTTCCTCGTCGGATTTCGCAACAAAGCGGCGGTGTTTATGCAATGGCTCTATGCCTATATCCGCTATCGGCGCGGGGCACGTATCATCACTGGTGTGCAAACGTGTGATTGATTGA
Organism: Verrucomicrobiota bacterium; assembly: GCA_020629815.1. Classification (GTDB taxonomy): domain Bacteria; phylum Verrucomicrobiota; class Verrucomicrobiia; order Verrucomicrobiales; family DEV007; genus Arctic95D-9. The sequence goes on along the minus strand of JAHDCN010000274.1, from coordinate 1,696 downwards.
CGAGCGGATTGCGCCGAACTTGGGGAAATGATTTTTCGGCAAACAGGCAGAAACAGCGCGTTCTTTGTGATCGCTTTCGCATGCCTGTGGGTTTCGGCTTCTGATGCACAGGAGCCGGTTGTATTCCCTCCGCTTGTGCAGGAAAAATGTTCCGGTTGCCATCCGCCACCCCGGCCGGGATCCATGGCGACCTATGCCTGGACCAAAACGATTCGAACCATGGCCGGTCTGATGGCCGCTGCAAAAATTCCCTGCACCGAGGAACAGTTTCAGGAGATCAATCAGTTTTACCTCACTAACAGCCCGAAAGAGCTGGAGGTGATTCCCGACGACCTCGTGGCATCGACTATCCCGTTTCAGAAAAAGGCGGTGGGAAATGCGCCGCAAACGGATCGTCCGCAGATCACCAGCATTGAATTCACCGATCTCGATGGTGATGGCAAAGAAAACGACATCATTGTAACCGACAATATCAGCAGTGGCGTCACCTGGTTGCGATCCACCGGCTTGCTGTGGCAGGAAACCACCCTTGCGGAAGCTCCGGCACCGGTGAACACAGCGCCGGTGGATATCGATCAGGATGGCGATATGGACCTCGCCGTTTCGGCCATGGGATTCATGCACCCGAATGACGAATTAATCGGGGAATTTCACCTGCTGATTAACGAAGGCAATGGGCGTTCGTTTACCAAAAAGCAATTGCTGAAGGGAACGCCAAGAATCACCGACTGCGCACCTGGAGACTATGACGGTGATGGAGATCTGGATTTCATCATCGCGATGTTTGGCTGGCGCAGCACGGGATCCATTGGTCTTTTGCGACAAACGGCGCCAATGGAGTTTGAACTCGAGAATATTATCGATGTGAACGGCTGTATGCGCGTGTTGAAGAACGACGGTAATGGCGATGGCAAAGCGGATTTTGTCGCGATGATCACTCAGCAGCACGAGGCTATTGTGCAGTTCACCAATGATGGCAGTGGCAAATTCGTCAATAGCTTGATCACCAAAGCCAACCATCCCTCATTTGGCTCATCCAGCCTGGTTTTAGCCGATTTGGATCAAGACGGTGACGAAGACATTCTCTATACCAATGGCGACATGATGGATGAGAATCCGGCACCGAAGCCGTACCACGGAGTACGCTGGCTGGAGCGAAAAGACGACGGTGGCTATGATTTGCACTATCTTGCCGGCATGCCTGGCTGTTACTGTGCGAAACCTTTCGACATGGATGGCGACGGTGATCTGGATGTCGTTTATTCGGCCCTCTATTTTCATTGGAATGAGGCCGATTTTCCCTCCCTTGCCTGGTTGGAAAATACCGACGGAAAATTCCGCGAATTTACCAAGCGCAAGATCGCCTATGCCCCGAGTAATCTGGCGATTTTCAACATTGGTGATGCCAACGGAGATGGAAAACCGGATATCATAGCTGGTGGAATGCATGTCCCCGGTCCAATCGAGCGGGCCGCCCGTCTGACCGCCTGGATCAGCCAGCCGGAGAAGCAGGCAAGTAATTAGGTTTACAAAAATTTCCAGAAAAGCTCACAGAGTGCTTGCAAGCTGCGAACTGGAGCTTATTGTAAGCGCTCGCGGTTTCGATCTCCGCGAGCAAAAGCCATCTTAGCTCAGTTGGTAGAGCAGCTGATTTGTAATCTGCAGGTCGTCGGTTCGAGTCCGACAGATGGCTCCA
>JAHDCN010000273.1 GCA_020629815.1 Verrucomicrobiota bacterium | reverse complement strand
TCGAATCACGGGGAGTCTCCAAAGCGGAAATGCCTTTCTCAGCCAGGTAGTCGGTGATCACTTTACGGCAGATGCCAATCTGCTCTTCCCGCTGTGCACGCCCTTCGTCGGCCAGCTTCTGCAGCTCGTCGATGTTGTAAAGGTAGGCGTTGGCGACATCATTCACCGAGTTGTCGATGTCGCGCGGCACCGCGATATCGATCAGGAAAAGCGAACGTCCACGACGTTTCTTCATTGCGGATTCAATCATGCTTCCCTCGATTACTGTTCCAGGTGCCGCGGTCGAGGAAATGATGATATCCACATCGTGCAGTGCCTTTTCCCAGTCATCGAAAGGAACAGCGGCACCCTTCAACTCCGCCGCCAGCTCTTCTGCTTTGTCCAGGCTGCGGTTGGTAACGATCAGCTCACTGGCACCACGCGATTGCAAACTTTGCGCAGTAGTGCGGCTCATTTCGCCAGCGCCGACGACCATAACTTTGCAGCCGTCGAGATTTCCGAAAATCCGCTCGGCCAAGTCGACTGCTGCTGATCCAACTGAGGTCGATCCCTGCTGAATTCGGGTATTGGAGCGAACCAGCTTACCAATGCGAAAGCTTTGCTGAAACAGCTGATTCAGGCGACGGGAAGTGGTGCCTGTCTCTGTCGCGGTAGCGTAGGCCTTTTTCACCTGACCAAAGATCTCGGTTTCGCCGAGCACCATGGAATCAAGACCACTGGCGACTTCGAACAAATGGTGCGCTGCCTCTTCTCTTTCCCGTCGGTAAAATTCGATCTGGCCTTGTTCAATTTGAAAATGCCCAATTAAATAATCAGCGACCGCATCCATGGCTGTATCCGGAGCCTCGGAAGCTCCATAGATTTCCACCCGGTTACAGGTCGAAAGAATCGTCGATTCCTCCACCCTCTGCAGATCGCAAATGGATCGCAAGCTGGCAGGAATCGAGTCCTCCGCAAATGCCAAACGCTCCCGGATTTCCACCGGGGCGGTCTGGTAATTTACGCCTATGCAAAAGAGGGACACGATTGAATTGGGAAGTGAGAAGTTGGAAAGAAGAAGTGGTTTGTCTATTGGAAAATCAGAGCAACATCAGGGTCAAAACAGCGACAACGAAGGCCCCAATCGAGCAGACAGAAATGATCTTGGGAGTAAGACCTTTGATGAATTGAATCAGTAAAATCAGGGCATAAATTACCCACACCGCACTGAACCCGGCAAGATGCAGCGCAGAGGGCTTGGCCTGCATAAAGAAAGCGGAAACGATACCAACCGTGGTCAAAATCAGTCCGATGATAAGCAGGCGAACCAGAGCATCGCTCAGGTAGCGAATCGGCGGGAGCTTGGAAGACAGTCGACCCGGCTTCTTGCTTTTCAGTTGGCGATTCTGGATCAGATACATCACTCCGGCCACCGCTGCCAAGGCAAAGGCTCCGTAGGCGAGCAAGGACATTGAGGCATGCATTTCCAGCCAACTGTCCAGCTTGTCGAGTTTCTTCGCGCCCGGATCATTTTTCCAGAGCAACAGCAGGGCTACCAACTGAAAGACAAACACCATCGGCGCAGTGAAGACACCAAGCAGGGACAGGCGAAACGCCCGCCCCAAAATGAAATACATGATCACGATGCTCCAGCTGATGAATACCAGAATTTCCGCCCCGTTAGTGATCGGGCAGCGGCCGTGGAGATCGCCTCTTTCTTTGAGAAACCAGCACTGGCACAGAAAGCCCAGCGCCATGACCACCATATTGCGTCGGCCAATATGCGAACGCCCGGATCGGATCGCCAGCACTGCCAGGACGAATCCGCCGAAAAAGAAAAGTGTTCCGATGATGAGACTGAGATAGGGCATGCCCTGTGTCTGCTTGTGAAGAACGAAAACGTACAGCGAGGCAGGAGGAATGCAAGGGGTGCAGACAAGGAGAGTTTCGTCCGTTTCTTCTTGGGGAACGGAAAGAAACCCGTAACATGAGTCCATGAAATTCCTGCCCTATTTTCTGTTTTTGGCTTTCGCCCCGCTTGCTCTTCAGGCCGATCACCACAAAGAGGCGATGTCCCGTTTCAATGAAGCCAAAGCCAAATTGGCGCAGGCGGTAGAGAAGCGGATGAAGCAGTTGCAGAAAAAAGTGGAAGCCGGAGAACTGCCGGAAAAGGAGGCAAAACTGGAAGCCGGTGAGCTGATGACCGAGCTGAAACTGGACGAAGTGGAAGCCGCGCTAGACGCGGGTGTCATCAATGAAGAGGAAGCTGAGAAAAAATCGATCCTGATCAAAGAAGAATGGGAGAAGAAGATGGAGATGGTGGAAAGAGGTCATGACGGCAAGGAATTGGGCAACGCTCAGCAGTTGGTTGGTGAGGTAAAATCAGGCATTGAAGCCGCAGTCGCGCTCGGAACGATTTCCAAAGAAAGGGGCGAAGAACTTTGGATGCAGTTTGAAGAAGAAGCCGAAGCCGCAATCAAACGACGGCATCTCCTGGATCGAATCGAACGCGGGGTCGATGCCGCAAGGGAGTTGGGCGTCCTCAATGGCGAAGAAGCGGAGGAAATTTGGATGGAGTTATCCGGAGAGGAAGACGACGAGTAGTCCAAACCGAATTTGGAAAGACAAATCAATACGAATCCCAAACTCTGGCACTCTTCGAATTTCCTCCGGGAATCTTCCAGTCCGGCCCTTCGGCCATGACTTCGGAGTGAATCCGAATCGCTTCTTTTTTCAAGCGCTCCAATACCTCTGGGTGTTGGGCAGAAACATCTTTTTTCTGAGCCAGATCTGACTCCAGATCGAAAAGCAGAAATTTCTCGGGTCGGCTGTTCTTAATAAACGGCATATCCGCTTCGATCAGGCCGTGAGTCTTGGGGCGCTGAGCATCGTTGGTATCAGCAATCAGGCTCCATTTTCCTTCGCGCAGTGCGAGCGCCGGATTGAGCCGGTAGAAAAACCAGTAAAGTGGCTCCTTTCGATTCAGAGTCGTGGCTTCGCCGCTGAGCAATTTAGCCAAGCTCACCCCGTCAATTTTCCGGTCTGCCGGAGCTTTGGTATCGGTGAACTCACAAATGGTCGGCAATAGATCAGTGGCAGACACCGGCACTGCGCTTTCGGTGCCTGCAGGAATTTTCCCCGGCCATCGAAAAATTCCCGGCACCCGATGACCACCTTCCCAGACATTGGACTTTTTGCCCCGCAATCCCTGATTGGAATAGCCGTTCAAGCCACCATTGTCAGAAGTAATAAACACGAAGGTTTTTTTGTCGATCCCCAGCTCTTTGATGCGATCCAACAAACGACCGGTGGCGATGTCCACGTTTTCAATATTCGCATGATACGCGGCGTCTTTTTTGCTGAGTTTCGGGAACTTGTCCTGGTATTTTTTCACCAACTCAGGCGGCGAAGCAATTGGCGTGTGGGGCTCGTGATACCAAACAGTCGCAAAGAACGGCTTGTCCGATTTGTCTGCGGAAATCTGATCCAGCCAATCCATTGCCTCCTCCACTACCAACTGGCAGGAATAGCCGTCGGTTTCCGGAACAGCTTTCCCGTTGCGCACAAAGTTCACTGGATTGTGATGGTTCGGAGCTGCGTTGTTGTCGGTTCCCAGCCAGTAGTCATAGCCCTGATCACCGGGATTGGGCTGCGCTTCATCCATCAAGGTCGAAAGGTGCCACTTCCCAAAGTGCCCGGTGTGATAACCTTCTGCTTTGAGCAATTCGGGAATCGTCACTTCTTTGTCGAGCAGATGCATCGCATGCGCAGGGGGACGGTAGCTATACATGCCGACACGAGAAGGCGTCCTCCCGGTCAGCATGCCGACTCGCGAAGGCGAGCAATTGGGCGCCGCTGAATGACAATCGGTAAAACGCATGCCCTCTTTTGCTGCGCGGTCGATATTCGGCGTATCAATCTGACTGCCGAAACACCCAAAATCTGTCCAGCCCGAGTCGTCGAGCATGATCAGAATAATATTCGGTCGTTCTTTTGCGGTCAGTGAAGTGGCAAACAAAAAAACGAAAGTGAGGCTGAGGAGCAATCGATTCATACGGTTTTGATTACCTTAGCAGCACGTCATCGCGTTGCGCAAAAGGCACCATTGCGGCTTTGTGATTTGATTCTGTTAGTGGGACTTTCCCGCCGAACTACTGGATGACTCGATTTTTCTTCATCTTTCTTCTGGCTGGCCTGGCGCCGCTTTGGCTCTTCGGGCAGGAATCATTGTCCCT
>JAHDCN010000272.1 GCA_020629815.1 Verrucomicrobiota bacterium | reverse complement strand
CCACCCAATTCCAGTGTAAACTCCGGCCCATCTTTCAGCTCTCTCCGAAAGCTCTTGGTTTTTGTGTCGGAAACCTTGACCTCAATTATCACATCTGCAGCTGTTTCCGGTGCAGCAAAGAACAGAACTGAATCAGACTGGCTCAGATAACCGCTGCCCGCATAGATCTCTGCCGTCTGTTTAGGAAAACTATCAAACTCGACGGAGACCTTCACGCCCGCTGCGCCCGGGTTACCTTTTGGCCCTTTCACTCGAACCGAAAATGGCCTTCCCTCCTTTGAACCATTCACAAACAGGCTGGGATGGGCATCGTTTATCCCAACGAAAAAGTCGGGGCGTGCGTCTTTGTTCACATCACAGACAGCAAGCCCCCGGCCATCTTCGGGCACCTGAAGGCCACTTTCCAGCGGAGTCGCCACACGGAAAGGCTGTTCCGTTTTACCTGTCCCAAATAGAAGAGCACTCACACCGCCGTTCATCGGACCGGTTTCCCGTTGAGCCTGAGTGAAATTTTGAACCAAATACGCATCAGGCAATCCATCGGCATTGACATCGGTCAACGCGATTCCAAAAGAAGGGGAAACGTGAGCCATCCAGGGGAGCTTCACTGCGGTGAATTTCCCTTCCCCGTCGTTCATCAAAGCCACAGACTCGAGGGTGTTGGTTTCCAACTTCAAGGCAGGCTCCAACTTCTGACTTGTGTAAAGATCACCGAGAGTGGTGGATGCAAACTGCTCAAACGATTTGATGTTTGTCTTGATCCCCGGCATTGCCCGACTGGAACAGCTAAATCCCCGCCGCGGGTAGCAAATTTCGCCTTCAAACTTCGCCTCGATAATATTCTTCTTACCGCTTCCCTCCATATCTCCGTAGTAGATCAACTCGGGCTTCTTTTTAGAGGCTTTGTAAATCGTGTTGGTTCCAAAATTTGTTACCACGTAGTCAATATCGCCATCGGCGTCCAGGTCGCGACCATCAATCCCCTGCCACCATCCCAGCAAATCCGCGATCCCTGACTCATCCGTTTTATCAATCAATTTACCTTTTCGATCATTGATAAATGTTTTCACCGGACCCCACTCATAGGCAGCCAGCAAATCAAGCCAACCGTCACCGTCGACGTCAGTCCAAAGCAATCCGGTACCCAGACCGCCCTCAAGAAAACCAGGAATGACAGTTGAAGTGACATCACGAAATGTACCTCCATTGTTCTGCAGCAAACGGCTCGTCGCCGGAGATGGATATTTACCGGGAATCAATCGGGAACTAACCGCCAAATCGAGGTCACCATCCTGATCGTAATCCGCCGATACGACGGCGAAGGATGAGTCTCCCGACGCCGGAATTGCCTCTGCAGCAAGGCTGAATTTGCCCGAACCATCGTTCAGGAACAAACGATCATGGTAGGAACCTGCCTCCGCACCTGCTTCAATACTTCCATTCGCCACATATAGATCAAGGTCGCCATCGGAATCCGCATCGAACAAGTGAGGAGCCAACGTCTCTGTCTTTGTTTCCGCTGCCAGATCGGGTGATTCGTGAGGAAAAATCGCGAAACCCTTGTCCGTCATCTGGCCGCGAAACACCCGATTCGCTTTCCCAGAGGATCCCGGATATACCAAATCAACGACTCCATCTCCCGTAACATCACCCCAGGCGAGCCCCGGTCCCAACTGCGAATGCTGCTTCGGCAGCAGAGGCTGTTCGGCAAAGTCATCAAAAACGGTTTCCCGCTCTCCAATCGGCACAACTGACTCCGAAAAGATCGGAGTTGGCACATCCAGTATTTGAAATCGGGTCGGCTCTGCCGGTGCGTCGGACGGTTCCTCGATTACATGAATCTTCCCGGCGGCTAACTTATCCAGAACTTGCACGGCTCCACTCGGCCATATCACACGGACTTTTTCCGCTTCAGTAGCATCACCCAGACCAAAATGGGCGATCGGCTCATCAGCACTGAGAAAACCGCCCATCGTATACAGTTCCCTAACCTGATAAGTGCCATTCACTTTCGCTTCCACCCTGGCCCCCAGCCCAAAACTGTTCGATTTCCGACCGCGAAGAGCAACCTGCAAGCTTTTGCCCCCTTCAATCTGATTCTCGAAAACATAGGGAGGTTCTTCCAAATTGGTCACAATCAAGTCCAAATCACCATCCCGATCCAAATCCGCAGTAGCGGCTCCGAAGCTCATGCTTACCTGATCCAGCCCCCAACCTTTTGAGACATCATCGAAGCCCAAATCTCCCCGATTACGAAAAGCCCGGTTCTGCTCCCTCAACTCGGGATAGTCGCGGTAGTAGTCGAACATATTCTTGCCGATTAAATCCTTACCACCTTTAAAACCCTCTCTGTCCGAGTGAGTAAACTGGCGCACCATTCCGTTGGCAAAGAACAAATCAGTCCAGCCATCCTGATCGAAATCATCGGCCTGCACTGCCCAGGTCCAGTCCGTCGCCGCTACCCCTGACATATTGCCAATGTCGAGCATTCTCGTCCCGCCCATATTCAAGTAGAAGGCATTCCGCGGCAATTGACGCGGCCCCGATTCCTTCATGATCTTTTCCAGACCACTGCCCATTTCCCCCATAAACAGCTTGTTCTTAAAATGGGTAGTCGCCGACATGTCGCCCATCACCAACTCAGTCCAGCCATTGTTGTCGACATCAAGCACTGCAGCACCCATCGACGTCCAGGCCGAGGAAGGTGCAATCTGCCCAAGAATTTCACTGAAGGTGCCATTGCCCCGGTTCAGGTAAAAGAAATCAGGATCGCTGAAATCATTACCGACCATGATGTCCGGGAAACCATCCCGGTTCCAGTCCCACCATGTCACCGAATTTCCATAGCCTTCGCGATGACCAATACCGGCAGCCTTGGAAACATCCATGAAGCGGGTTCCGTTGTTGCGCAAAAGGATGTCGCGTCGAGGCGCTTCATTGTAGGTGTGCTCCCCGTTTTTGAAGCCCTCGTATCGGTAATAACGACCTTCCTCACCCATAACAACTCCGGTCTTTTTATCATCCGACAATCTGATATTGATGCTTCCCTCCGGACGCCCTCCTTCCCGATACAGACGGAAGTTTAGAATGTAAACATCCAGCAGGCCATCGCGGTCATAATCAGCAAAAGCTGGCATGACACAGGCATCGACAATATCCAGGCCCCATCTTTTTGCCTGCTCAGAAAACTTTGGCGTAGCACTGCCTTTTTCGGTTTCGTTAACCCAAAGCTGATTCGGCGCATCGTAGTTGCAAACATACAGATCAAGATCCCCGTCATTATCGATGTCTGCAGCCGCTGCCCCGACTCCCCAAAGATCGGAATCGGTAATTCCAGAAGCAGCCGTGATATCTTCGTATTGAAATTTCCCCTTCGATCGATACAGCTGGTTGGCTTTCGGACCGTTAGTGAAGAACAACTCCGGCTTACCATCACCAGTGAAATCTGCCGTCACTACGCCGCCGCAAGCTGAACTGGAATAATAAACCCGAGCCAAAGGATGATCCGGGTCGATCGGACAGACCAGATCAAGCCCGCTTTCAGAAGCAGGCACCAGGCGGAAGCTGCCATTGGTAACCACGCCGCCTGCTTCTCTCTTTTGCTCAGTTTTCTTACCTCCACCGAACAATTTCTTGAAATCAATTGCGCTGGCTGAATCAGGCAACAAGGCCAACCCAAACAGCAAAATCACACCGTATTTCTGAATCCAGAGGCGAATCAAAGGGTCCATGTGAAAACGTAGAACTGGAGACAACAAGAGGCAACCTATACTGGCTGCCTCTTTGTGTGAAAAGGAAACGAACTGGTAGGCTCCTACTCAACCGTATTGGTTATACCAGTCGTGCCGTTGATCGTAATCCCGGGCCCACCAATAGTCCCGCCGTTGCGCTCGATGACACGATTCTGTCCTGGCACACCTGGATTTGGATCCCCAGTAATGGTGTTGTCCGCTCCTGTAGGAATATACGTTCCAGTGCCACCGCCCCACTGATCCATCCGGAAGCCATTAACTCCGAATCCAGCCACCACATTACTGGCAGCCAAGTCGATTGTATTTCCTCCGAGACCAGTCACAAGCAAAGTTCCGTTACCCCCCTGAGCAACAAAGCGCATGCCATCGCGGTCGTTCGCATTATTGGCATTAAAGTCGATCGTATTGTCATTCACGTTCAACAAATTAAATGTGACCGTTCCACCCGTATCTGCCCGTGACAG
>JAHDCN010000271.1 GCA_020629815.1 Verrucomicrobiota bacterium | reverse complement strand
ATGATCAGATTGCTTCCGGCGAAATGCCGCCGAAGGAAAAGAGCAAGCTTGAGGATGCTGAGCGCGAGGCAGTATTGAAGGATTTGGCCCGGGAAATCACTCTGGCCCAGGAAACGAAGGCCGAGAAAAACGGCCGTTCGGTTTCCCGCCGCCTCAATCGTTTTGAGTATGAAAATATCCTGCGGGATTTGCTCCATGATCCGTATCTAAAAATTGCGGATCGTATTCCGTTGGATGGTGAAGTTCATGGCTTCGCGAAAGTGGGGACTGCGCTGGATGTTTCTCATGTTCAGGTCGATGCCTATCTCGACGTGGCTGAGTTTTCTTTGCGCCGGGCGCTGGATTTCCCTGAGAAAAAGCCAAAGCCCACTACGAATCGTTTCTATGCACGAGAGCAGAGCCGAATGTGGGCTGGTGGAGGCAATGGCGCCTGGACCCGTTTTTCGCTGGCGCTGGACGGATTGGAAATCAATGACAGGGCTTCGTTTGTGAAACGCGGGCTCGAGCCCGAAAAGAAGAAACAACCCGTTGGGACAGTTGTCGACGACACGGATGCCGAGCGCAAAGGGCCATGGAAGAAATCTACTAAGCGCGCCAATTATGTGGGTGCCAGTTACCTGGCCAATTCAATCGGCAAGGGAGCGCACTCGATCAAATGGAAGACGGTTCTCCCCAAGCCCGGTATCTATGAGGTGCGCGCCAGTTTCTGCGGAGGAACTAATCTGGCGAAGAATGCGCCCTATGTCATTCGCCATGCGAAGGGGGAGACTCGCGTTCTGGTTGATCAGGGAACCGATCCGACCATCGAGGATGTGTGGTTTCCGATCGGGCGATTCAAATTCGAGAAGAATGCCGAGGTCACACTGTCCGACGAAGGTGCCAGCAGCTGGGTGATCGCTGATGCCATTCAGTTTGTTCACGTCGATGACATAGGAAAGAAAGGCAAAGCGCTATCTTCTGATTACGAGGAAACTTCGACAGCGATATTCCGGGGAGCGTATACGCCTTTTTACTATGGGTTCAATGACTTCAAGGCTCCCGTTCGCGGCAACTATAAGTTTCGCATGAAAGCCCGTTCGGTCATTCGTCATACCGACTATGTTGATTGGGAGGGAGAGAAGCCCCGCTTCTATCCAAACCTGGTGCTCGACGCTTCGAGAAAATATCCTACGCCGGTAAACGATCGCATCAGTCCCGGCAAGCGCAGCGAACCGGTAAAAGTTTACTCATCAACCCTGGATGAACCGAACACCCAGAGCATGCTGCCGATCGGTTCCTTCGAAGCAGCTCCCGATGCGCCGGAAGTGTACGAACTCGAAGGCTTCCTGGAACAGGGCGCCATGGTAAAACTCGATTGCATGCGACTGCCTTCGCCGATGGTGCCTGCTATGCCTCACACGATCCAGAAGATTGATCCCGATGGCTATCCTGGTGTCGCTTTTCACTGGATGGAAGTGGAAGGGCCGATTGTCGAGGAATGGCCGCCGGCGTCCTACCGGGCGTTGTTTGGTGATCTGCCGTTTAGCCGGAAAGGAGACCATGTCGTCGCCCAGTCAGAACAACCGGCTGAAGATGCAGGCAAGTTGCTGACCCGTTTTGTGGAACGCGCTTATCGGCGACCGGTTACATACAGGGAATTCGATCGATTCTATCAATATGCCAAAGTGCTATTGGATGAGATGGAGTTCACCGAGGCGATGATCGCAACCTACTCGGCGGTGCTCGCTTCGCCGGAATTCTTGTTCCAATGCGGTCAACCCGGTGAGCTGGATGATTTCGCGCTGGCCGAGCGGCTTTCCCTTTTTCTCGGCGAGTCGCTACCGGATGAAACGCTCCGCAAACTGGCGGGCGATGGCTCACTGCACCAATCCGAAATTCTCAAACAGCAGGTCGATCGATTGATCGGAAAACCGGAGTTTGATCGCTTCGTCAGGGAGTTCCTCAATTCCTGGCTGAAGATGGATGAGATCAACGACACCGATCCGGATCGAGATCTTTATCCCGAATACGCCGGCGACTGGTGGCTGGTCAATTCGATGGTCAAAGAAACTCAGTTCTATTTTGCTGATCTAGTCGTCAACAATCGACCCGCTGCCAATGTCATCGATTCCGACTACACCTTTCTCGACGAACGTTTGGCCCGGCACTATGGCATCGATGATTTGCAAGGTGCCACCTTCCAGCGCACTTCGCTTCCTGCGGAGAGTCCCTATGGAGGTATCATGACTCAAGGTTCCGTGCTCAAGGTGACCGCCAACGGCACCGTCACTTCACCTGTTCTTCGTGGTGTCTATGTGTTGGAGCGCTTGCTCGGCTATCATCCATCCCCGCCGCCGCCATCGGTGCCTGCAGTGGAGCCGGATATTCGCGGAGCGGCCACCATTCGTGAGTTGCTGGCGAAGCATCGTGAAGACGTGAACTGTGCCGGTTGTCACGCCAAGATCGATCCTCCCGGTTTTGCTTTGGAGAGTTTCGATGTGATGGGACGCTGGCGGGAAAACTACCGTTCGCTCGGTGAGGGCTCAAAACGAATCGAAGGCCTGGGTCGGAGTGGTAATGAGTTTGTCCACTTTATCGGGCAGCCTGTCGACGCGTCCGGTCAGTTGGAGAAACGGGGAGAGTTTGCGGATATCATTGAGTTCAAAGAACTGCTTCTGCAGGACAAGGAAGTGATCGCCCGGAACTTGGTCGAGCAGTTGGTCGTCTATGCCACAGGCGCGCCGGTGGGCTTTGCCGATCGCGATGAGGTCGATGCGATTTTAGAACAGACGAAAGAGTCGGACTACGGTGTTCGGAGTATTATACATGCCATAGTGCAGAGTCCTTTGTTTTTGAAGAAATAGATTAATGAATTTAGACCACGGATACACACAGATGGACACGGATCTTCTGCATTGCCTTATCCGTGTTCAGTGTCCATCCGTGGTTAAAAACTGAACCGGCAATATGAAAACCAACCGCAGAACTTTCCTTCGCGCCGCAGGCGTCACACTGGGGCTTCCCGTCCTCGAATCATTCGGCGCAGCGACCACTGCTCAAACGTCGCCACGGCGAATGATTGCCATCAACCAGGATCTGGGCTTTATCCCGAAACTGTTTTTCCCCAAAGGCGAGGGCCGCAATTATGAACTCTCGACCTACCTGGAAAAGATCGCGGATCACCGGGAGCAGTTCACCGTTTTCAGTGGCCTGTCCCATCCTGGAGTCGATGGTGGACACCGGGCTGATAAATCATTTCTGACAGCTGCCCCACACCCCGGACGAACCAGCTTCCGCAATACCATTTCGCTGGATCAGCTGATTGCCAATGAAGTCGGGCACGAAACCCGGTTCCGCTCGCTTTCGCTATCGATCAATGATCCAAGAAGCCTTTCCTATACTCAGGCGGGTGTAGAGATTCCCACCATCAAAAGTGCTACCGAGCTCTACAAGAAGATGTTTCTTCAGGGCGATCAAAAAGCTATGGCAAAGCAGGTCGAGCGGTTGAAGCGACGAGGTAGCATTCTCGACGTCGTGATGGGCCAGACCAACGACCTCAACAAGAAAGTCAGTGGCACCGATCGTGAGCGAATTGATCAATTTCAAACCGCTGTTCGCAGTCTCGAAAAACGCATGACCGAGGCGCAGGCCTGGGAAGCCCGTCCCAAGCCAAAGGTCGAAGAGGAAATGCCTGACTTCCCTTCCGACAAAAAACAGTTCTTTGAGATGATCCGCATGATGAATGACATGTCGCGACTCGCTCTGCAGACGGATTCCACGCGGGTGATTACCTTGTTTCTCGGCTCGGTGAGAACTCCGGGAGTGAATCTTGACGATGGGCGAAGCATCGGCGGTTATCACAATATCTCTCACCATGGAAAAGATGAGACCAAGCTGAAGCAGCTCGCCGAGATCGAGGTAGGCCAGATGGAATTGCTGGGGGAATTGCTGCAGGATCTCAAGGACATCGAAGAGGCTGACGGCACGCTGCTTGATCACACTATGGTGCTCTACGGTTGCCACATGGGCGATGCCAACATTCACAACAACGTCAACCTGCCGGTTATTCTGGCTGGCGGTGGTTTCGAGCATGGGCAGCATCTGAAGTTCAACGAACAGATCAATGCTCCTCTGTGCAATGTCTTTGTCAGCATGATGCAAAAAATGGGGTTGGAGCAAGATCGGTTTGCGAGCAGCACAGGGACGCTGAAGGGGCTGATTTAGAGCGAAAGACTCGATTTGCTGGCGCGAA
>JAHDCN010000270.1 GCA_020629815.1 Verrucomicrobiota bacterium | reverse complement strand
GAGATGGCTTAGTCCGGGAAGTGGAGTTCCTCGAGGAATTGGAAGTTTCTCTGCTGACCCAACACCGAAAGGAACGGCCCTTCGGTCTCAACGGCGGTGGCCCCGGAGAATGCGGTCAGCAAACACTGAATGGAGATTTGTTAGACGGGATTGTTGGTTTCTCCGCCATGCCCGGCGACGTGCTGCGAATAGAAACACCGGGCGGTGGTGGATTTGGATCTACCACTTAATCCGAAATTTAATCCAATCGGAGGCAAAAAAACGCTTTCCGGTTTTCTCATCTTCATCCTTTAAAACAATCTTCGCGGTATATCCATTCTCCTGAGACGGTTGTTCAACAACTTTTGCAAACCCTCTTCCATCCAGGTTCCGCAAATCCATGTTCACAACAGGACCGCTGTCAGGAATCCGAATTCCAGCATTAAACGGCTCCGTCTTCTTTCCTTCCCAAACTGGTTTCCATTCACTATCTCGATCAATGTAGGTTGGGAATTCCCCTTTATGACGCCCAGGAGGTGCTGCAACACCCTTAGTGTGGTCGTACCAAATGCTACTCCCTTTCATCATCAAATAACTCAATCCGTCAATTTGAAGCTTGAAAGTAATTTCCCGTTTCCCCTCGGAGACGCCGAATCCTTTAGCTCGAACATCAGGTATAGCTTTGATTAACTCAGCGACAACAAGAGCGTCCTTGAGTTGACCTGCCTTGGTGTAATCAGTCTTCAATTTTTCTAAACTCACTCGATACTGTGTATCCAAAGGGGCAGCTTTTCGTTTAGCGATCTGTTGAAGCCTCTCAAGTTCTTTTTGGAAGATGCTTTTAGCCTGAGCCAGGCTTTTAGGGATCGGGTTTTGATCCGGATCGGCAATTGATCGCCCGTTTTTTTGAATCGCTTCAATCTCTGAGTTGACGACGAGCAATGCTTCCAAATCCCCATTTTGCTGCAAGCTTTTAGCAATTTCTTTCAGGCGATTGATATAGTTCTTCTGAAGTGTCTTTAACGGTTTATCCAATTCAGCAAGCATCACTTCGTATTCAAACTTCAACGATGAAGCTTCCTTCGGCAATGCGTCCTCGGCCTGAGTAAAAGCTTGAGCGGATAACAATAAAACTAGCCCTATCAGAAGAGTTTTGCGCATAACTACTTATACGTAATTCCAAGGGAGAAATCAAAATCAGAATAATTGAGGTTCCGCATCTGCGTTCTTGTCTCCCGACACAATGACCGTCATCATCGGTCTATGAGAAGAATTTTCAGTGGTCTCGCTGCTTTGACAATTGCTTCGTCCGGCCTGGCCCAGGACAAAGCCAAGAAACCGGACCAAAACAAGATTGATGGCGCCCGCACTCTGGAAATGGTGAAGGCGATCTCTCATTGGGAAACGATGTTCAATGGCAAAGACCTAACAGGTTGGTCTGGAGACGAGAAGAGCTACAAGGTCGAAGACGGAATCATGACCTGCCAGAAAGGCGCGAAGAATCTTTTCTCGGAGAAGCAGTATTCCGACTTTGTGTTCAGCTTTGAGTTCCGCCTTACTGAAAGCGGCAATAGCGGCATCGGCTTGCGTGTGCCAACGGGCGGACACGCCGCCTACGGCGGAATGGAGATCCAAATTCTTGATACGAACGGTTCGAAATACAGCCGTGAAACCAAGGACGGCAAGAAAGTCAGTTGGTTGAAACCGTGGCAGGTTCATGGATCAATCTACGGCGTTCATCCGGCTAAGACCGGATACCTGAAACCGGTTGGCGAATGGAATACCGAGACCATTATTTGTGTCGAAGACCACGTGAAAGTAATTCTCAATGGAGCCACAATCGTTGATGCCTATCTCGAGGACCTGACTCCGGTTGACGGAAAGGACCATCCGGGCATTCATGCCAAGAAAGGGCATATCGTGCTTGCGGGGCACAATGACCCGATTTCCTTTCGCAATCTGAGGGTCGCGGATTTTGCTCCTAGTCCCGCCCTCCCGAAAACCTCAGGTGACAACGCTCCTCCCGAAGGTTTTAGCGCTCTATTCAATGGCAAAGACCTCAAAGGCTGGAAGGGACTGGCAGATCGTGATGCAAACAAACGCCGTGCTCTGAAAGGCAAAGCTCTCGAAGACGCGCAAAAGACCGCCGATGAAAACATGCGTGAACACTGGAGCGTCGCAGATGGCATTCTCACCTACGATGGAACAGGAATGAGTCTGTGCACGGCGAAGGACTACGGTGACTTCGAAATGTATGTGGATTGGAAAATTCCACCCGGTGCTGACAGTGGCATTTACCTTCGCGGCACGCCTCAAATTCAAATCTGGGATCCCTGGGATCTTCGCTACCGCGACAAGGAAACCAAAGAAATGAAAGAAGCGAAGACTCCTGAAGAGGTGCTGCTTGCTCATCGATCCGGGAAAAACCTCGGTTCCGGCGGTTTGTGGAACAACAAGCGCTACAGCAACCGGCCTCTAGTCTTGGCCGACAAGAAACCCGGCGAATGGAACACTTTTTTCATCCGCATGGTAGGCGAGAAAGTCAGCATTTGGCTCAACGACAAACTAATTGTTGATCGCACCCGCTTGGAAAACTACTGGGATCGGGAAGGCAACCGGACCGCTCCCCTGCCCCGCGCGGACCAAATCGAATTGCAACACCACGGCAGCGAACTGTTCTTTAAGAACTTGTATATCCGCGAGATTCCTTATTAGGACCCACTGTTTACAAAACTTCACGCTTTTTGGAATTGCGATTTATGTGAAGAGCTTCTTTAATCGCTGTTATGGATCGCAAGTTTTTCTGTTCAACCCTTCTTGCTATTCTTTCACTCTCATTCTCCGGCTGCGGAGGTGGTGGATCCGATTCCGGATCGGCTGAGAACGGAAAGAATGCTGTACCCGAAAAAGTCACCATCGCCTGGTCTGTCTGGACAGGCTGGATGCCATTCAAGCTGATGGAAAAGGAAGGCCTGCTGGCGAAGCGGGCCAAAGAACTGGGAGTTGAGGTTGAGCTGGTCGAGTTCAAAGGCTACATGGATTCTGTTCAGGCATTTGCGGCGAAGAAAGTCGATGCCTGTGCCATGACTTCGATGGAGGCACTGCAGCCCGCATCGAGTGGAGTCCCTACTGTTGCAGTCATCGTGAATGATATTTCCAACGGTGGCGATGGCATCCTGGTTCGTGAAGGCATGAAACTGGAAGACCTGAAGGGGCAGAAAGTATTGCTCGAACAGTTTTCCGTGAGTCACTATTTGTTAACCCGGGCTTTGGCTGAAAACGGCATTCCGGAAGCGGAAGTCGCGATTGAAAACATTCCCGGTGATGACGCCGGCAAGGCCTTTCTTACCGATGACAGTGTCAAAGCAGTTACCACCTGGAATCCTCACCTGTTTCTCGCCAAAGAGAGTAAAAAAGGAAACGTGATTTTCGATAGCTCCAATATCCCCGGCGAAATCATTGATCTGCTGGTTTTCAATGGCGACACGCTGAAGAAGAATCCCAAAGCAGTCGAAGCGGTTACACTGGCCTGGTATGATGCCATGGCGCTGATTACCAATCCGGAAACCCGTGAATCTGCGATCGCGACCATGGCCGAAGGTGCCGGAGCTTCGGTCGAGGAATTTAAGAAAATGCTTGGTGGCACGAATCTATATACTGACGCAGGTGAAGCCGTGAGCTTTTTCCAGGGCGAGGCCGTAAAAGCGACCATGCTCAAAATTCGCGACTTCTCCTTCAAGCAGGAGTTGATCAAAGACAAAGACTTTGAGATCGGATACGGCGCCGGATCTTCAGCTCTGCTGAGCTTCGATCCGTCCTTTGCCGCCAAGGTGGCCAAGTAATTCGCCGAACTCTGCGTATGTTCCGGGTTCGCTCGAACAAACTTCCCAAGGTGTGGGGGCACCTGCTCGGATTTGTGCCCTTTATCGCCTTGCTGGTGATTTATGGATTCGTTTCCCATCAGCGACTTTCGGAGAACCCGAAGGATAAGCTGACTCCTGGTGCCAAAGGGTTTCAACAGGGCTGGGAAGATGTTACGCGAATACGAGTAGACCGATTCGTTGATCACGTTGTCCAGAAAGCGGAAACGCCTCAGCATGTGGCATGGAAGATCTCCGGCGATGCCGCATTTGCTTCCGATATCCAGGGAGACTTTGAAATAGGAAATACGGTGCGGGTCCCAATAACCAGTTCCTATCTGGCAAAGGATCTCAAGGCCAGCCTGAAGCGCTTGTTCTGGGGAATGAGCATTGGCGTCCTGATCTCC
>JAHDCN010000269.1 GCA_020629815.1 Verrucomicrobiota bacterium | reverse complement strand
AACCATAGACAACCCAACCGAATTTCGTAGGCTGGGCGCATGTTTGCCTTTCGAGTCTTCCTGCTTTTTTCCTTTTGCTTGCTGTTTTCACCCGCTGCCGTTGCCGAAACCAGCTACGACCTTCCTTCTGTCGATGAAGAACGCCATGCTCCTGGTGAAGGGCTGCTGCGCCGCTATTCCAACTACGCCAAAAAATGGCCGACGTTTCGCACACAGTGGGCGCAGCAGGTACAGAAAGATCAAGGCGCTGTGGTGTTTCTCGGGGACTCCATTACTCAAGGCTGGGGTCCTGACTTCCGGGGCAAATTTCCAGACATGAAACTCGCCAACCGGGGCATTGGGGGCGACACCACACGAGGCATGCTGATTCGACTCGAAACGGACGTGCTGTCACTCAATCCAGCCGCCCTGGTCATCCTGATGGGTACGAACGACATCGAAGTCGATATCGCGCCGAAGGCAATCGGTCGCAATTTCGAAAAGATCATTGCGGCTGTCAAAGCCCACAATCCCAAAGTGCCGATTGTGCTATGCCGAATGTTCCCGAGCTCAGAAGAAAAGGACCGCCCGCGGGAAACCATCGAAGAGGTAAATGCTCTTTTCGAAGCTGTGGTGAAGAATGACCCGCAAATCACTGTGGTTGATACCTGGACGTTGTTCGCCAACGAAAATGGCGATGCCAATCCAACCTGGTTTCCGGATTTGCTACACCTGAACGCCGATGGATACGATCGCTGGGCTCAGGCGCTGAGACCTGTATTTGCGACCCTCGGTTTTTCCGAAACAAAACCGGAGGAATTCACGCCGGAAGAAGGGTTCGTCAGCCTGTTCAATGGCAAAGACCTGACTGGTTGGGGTTTTCGCCCGACACCGCCCCGCAAGAAGCCGAAAACCCCTCGCCCCGACGCCCCGGTCTTCGTTCACGTTCCTGAAGCTGAGTCCTTCGATGGCAAGCAACAGAGCTCTGATGGGCGCTACGCGGCAATCAACGGCAGGCTGGTCGTTAAGACTCCGGCAGAAGGAAGGCGCATTCAGCAAATATGGACGACCGAAGAATTCGACGGCGACTTCGTTCTCAAACTGGAATTTCGCGCCACTCCGAACGCGGACAGCGGTGTTTTCATTCGCAAGCCTCAATTGCAGTGTCGCGACTATCCTCTGGCCGGTCCCTATCACGACATTAAAAACTTCCAGTCTTTCGATTGGAACGAACTGGTGATCACCGTCAAATCAGGAATCGCCCACGCGACCTGCAACGGTGAACTGCTCACCGACAACATGGAAGTGCCCGAAACGGGTCCCATCGGACTGGAGGGGGACCGGGGCCAAATGGAATACCGCCGCATTCGCCTGAAGAAGCTGTAACCATTCCGGCAATGCCCAAGATTCTGTTTATCCGTGGCGGCGCAGTAGGGGACTTCCTGCTCACCCTTCCTGCCCTCAAGCTGGTGCGCGACAACCTTCCCGACCTCGAGATCGAAATTCTCGGTTACCCGTCCATCGCAGAGGTAGCGGTGACCGCCGGACTGGCTGACCGGGTCAAGTCGATCGAGCACGCTTCGCTCGCCCCATTCTTCGCACCGGGAAGCCAATTGAACCAGGAAACCTGCGACTACTTCGCGGAATTCGATGTCGTCGTCAGCTACCTCTATGATCCCGATGGATTCTTCGAAGCGAATCTGGAACGCGCCGGAGTGAAGACGTTGTTCACCGGTCCGTTTCGGATGGAAGAATCCGAACCCTATCGCCCGGCCTCTGTTCAACTAGCCAGCCCACTCGAAAGCCTCGCCTTGTATCTCGAAAAACCATGGATCGAAGTGAAATACCCCAAATCCATTGAACCGGAAGCCGACAATCCGATCGCAATTCATCCGGGAAGTGGCAGCCCATCAAAAAACTGGTCTTTTGAATCCTGGGTTGAGATCCTGCGATTGACTGCAAACGAGGTTCCCAACTCTACTTTCTACATCGTAAGCGGAGAAGCCGAGCAGGAGGTCCTCCCGGATTTCCTCTATCTGGTAGAAGCTGCTGGCCTTCCCTACCGGAGTATCGCAAATCGACCACTACCCGAACTGGCATCTGTTCTCCAAGCATGTCGATTCTTTCTCGGCCACGACAGTGGCATATCTCATCTAGCAGCGACTACCGGTATTCCCTCTTTGCTTCTGTTTGGTCCGACGAACCCTGCCGTCTGGGCACCTACCCATCCAAGCGTATCCGTTCATCATTCTGTTGATCATCAACTATCGGGAATCGCGGTATCGGAGGTGATGGAGGACCTTCGCCAAAAGATATTCACAGGCCTATAGATTAGTACAATTTAGAAGGAAAATTTATCTTCTTACTCTACTTGTAAATAACTCTGAAAAACCGCACAACTGATTGAGTAACCGAAACTTGAGCAGAAACAAGGCTGTGAGAAACCCGAACGAAAAAGCGAAGAAACAAGATCCTGATGTGAGAAAGTGGCAGTCTTCACCCTGATTTTCACAGTTTTTCACAAGTTACTTCCACGATTCATCTTGAAGTGCCTGTTGCGCTGCAGCGGTCTCCGCTTCCTTTTTACTGGTGCCGGAACCGGAGCCCAGTGTCTTGCCTTCCCACGAAACTTCCGCAACGAAAGACTTGCTGTGATCCGGACCCTTTTGAGAAACAATCTGGTAAGACGGGCTGCGGGTGGAGATAGCCTGGAGCTTTTCCTGAAGTTGCCCTTTCGGGTTATTGTCGACCGGTTGGTCTGTGATTTTCGCAATCTCTTCCGCAAAATTGGAAAGCAACACTTTGCCGGCAGTGGTGAAATCGGAGTCCATATAGATGGCGCCAAACAGTGCTTCGAATGCATCGGCCAAATTGGAAGGTCGATCCCGCCCACCGGTTGATTCTTCACCTTTTCCCAAGAGTAGGTAGGATCCCAGACCTATCGAATCGGAATAGCGACATAAGGCTGCCCGGGAAACGAGTCGGCTGCGCAGCTTGGTCAGGTTACCTTCACTGAATTTGGGAAACATCGAGAATAGATGATCCGTTAAAACCAGCTGGATGACTGCATCGCCCAGAAATTCCAGTCTCTGGTTATCAAAATGACGACGCTTAGATTCGTAGGCGAGACTGGGATGGGTCAAGGCTTCCGCCAGCAGCAGTGAATTGGCGAACTTGTAGCCCAACTTTTCTTCCAAAGACTCCATACCATCGATCTCGCCAAGCCACCATTTTTGGACTTGGACTTTGGAGGAATTCATTAGGGGAAGATGGGGTGGCTGACGGGATTTGAACCCGCGACAACCGGAACCACAAACCGGGGCTCTACCCCTGAGCTACAGCCACCATCATTCCGCGATTGCAGTGAGCTGCAATAACGGACGGCAAAAATAGGGCCAATCGTGAAAGTTTGCCAATGGATTTTTCAAAGATATGAACTCATTTTTTTGGCCTGAATTCTCGCCATACGAAGAAACCACTACGCAAGCCATAGAAACTGGAGCACCTTGGGTTGAATGACACAGCCATACTATGCCTTCAAAGAGTGGCAGCTTGTTTGTGAAGCGCTTGCGACTGGTGAACAGAACCTGATTTTGCGAAAAGGCGGGATCTCGGAGGGAAAGTCCGGGTTTGAATGGAAGCACGATCGGTTTTTTCTGATGCCGACTCGCTATCATAGACAAGAGGGACAACTCAAACCTCGCGTAGACGGCACAGCTCGAACCCTTCCTGATCAGGAAGAATCCCTACTCAGTTTCTCCTTGTTTGCAGAAATTACCGAAAAAGGCCGTCTGACTGATTGGCAGGAAATTGCTGCCCTGGGAACGGAGCATATTTGGAAAGAGGAAGTTATTCGTGAGCGCTTTGATTGGGGCAAAGAGCCCGGGATCAGTTGGGCGCGCGTTCGAGTCATACGACTCCCCGAGCCTATCGAAATACCAAACTCGGAAGCCTTTGGCGGCTGCAAATCATGGATTGAGATTCCCAATGAATTTCAGGAACGATTTCAAACGGCGCTAGAAGGTCTGAATCTGCCTTTAGCCTAAATCCAGCTCGACCTCTGCGTCACCAAACTCTTTTGTCTCGACGCCCATACGCCGAAGCATGGCGAGGTGCAGGCGACAAAGCTTCCGGTTGGGGTCTTCACTCAGATCAAAGGCGCGGTTGCCTTTTAGCGTGCCTCCACCGCCACCCGCGACCAGGATCGGCAACTCGCTGGAATCGTGCAAGTTCCCATCCATCAAGCTGGAGCAAAACAGGATCATGC
>JAHDCN010000268.1 GCA_020629815.1 Verrucomicrobiota bacterium | reverse complement strand
TGAGCAGCTTGATGAGCTGGTCGATTCGATCCGGGAGCATGGAGTGATCCAGCCGTTGATCGTGCGCAAGATGCGCGGCAAAAAGCTGGAGCTGATAGCCGGGGAGCGGCGTTGGCGTGCCTGTACGAGACTGGAGCTGGAAGAAGTTCCCGTCATCGTGCGCAAGGCATCTGATCGGGATGTGTTGGAAATGGCACTGATCGAGAACCTGCAGCGTGAAGATCTCGATCCATTGGAAGAGGCTGAAGCCTATTCCCGACTGGCGAAAGAATTCAGTCTCAAGCAGGAGGAAATCGCTCAGCGTGTTGGCAAGAATCGCGCTACGGTTTCCAATGCAATTCGGCTGCTCGATCTGGACAAAGAAGTGCAGAATCTGGTTTCGCAACGTTTGATCAGCAATGGTCACGCCAAGGCAATCCTCGGCGTGAAAACCAAAGCCGAGCAACGGATGCTCGCCGATATGGTGGTGCGCAAAAAGCTCAATGTGCGCGATACCGAGAAACTGGTCAGCAATCACATCAACGGCAAATCGACCAAGAAGAAAACCGGCGGCAATCAACTTTCCCCGAAAGCCGAAACCTACATTCGCCAGCTGCAGGATCAGCTGCGCAGTCGCTATTCGACAAACATCGCAATCAAGCACAGCGATAAAAAAGGCAAGATCGAGATCGAATACTACGGCAACGAAGACCTCGGCCGAATTCTGGAACTAATGGGTGTTACCCTGGATTAATGGAGTGGCGCATCGGAGAATTCGCGTTGGACCTTCGCAGTCTGAGACCTAACAGGGTTAGGTCACTGACCATACCCTGTTTGGTCAGTGCATTTTTTCTCGCGTCGTGTAATCAACCAGCGCCGAAATTTGATGCAGCGGATGCATTGCATCCCAACGTTTCCGGAGAGAAGGCACTGGCGCATGTGGAGGCGATTGTGAACATCGGGCCGCGACCTTCCGGTTCAGAGGGGGCGGAAAAGAACCGGGTTTATCTGGAGGAGGAGTTGGCGAAACTCGGTTGGCAGGTGCAGCGACAGACGTTTTCCACCAAGACTCCGCAGGGGCCGATGGAGTTTACCAATATGCTGGCGCGTTTTGGTGATGGGCCTTCCAATGCTCTTTTTGAAAAAGGGATCGATGGGATTTTGTGCTCTCACTACGACACAAAGAAATTCGACGGGTTTGAATTTGTCGGAGCTAACGATGCAGGGTCGAGCACGGGGCTCTTGATTGAGCTGGCCCGCGTGTTGGCAGAAAAGCCCAAAGTCGCTTCCAGGTTGGAACTGGTATTCTTTGATGGCGAGGAAGCCCTCGGCACCAGTATCACGGAAAAGGATGGACTCTACGGCAGCAAATACTATGCGAAAGAGCAGGTGATTATTCCGAAAAAGAACCGGCCAAAATGGGGCGTTTTGTTGGATATGGTAGGCGACAAAGATCTCAACGTTCGTGCCGGGATTCAAATTCCCGGATTGCCGCTGCGCGCAATGCCGGATCCGGAGTTCCCCGAGCACAAAGTCGATCTTGCGGTGGTGCGTGCCTCGCTCGATACGATGGCGAAATGGTTGCTTCAATCCGCTGGAGAGCTTGAGTATCGCAAACATTTTGGCATCAGCCCGAACTACATTACTGACGACCATGTGCCGCTGAATATCGCCGCAGGAATTCCCACGATCGATATCATCGATTTCGACTACGATTACTGGCACACGCCCGGCGACACGCTGGACAAGCTGAGTGCCGAGAGTCTGGGAATTAGCGGAAAAGTTACACTCCTGCTGGTGGAGAAATATTTGCTGCCGGCAAAGTGGTGAGGCTTCTTTTCAGAACAGGCGGGTTGTCGGTAGGCCTTTGCTGCGCTGCCAGTTTTGATAGGCCAGAAATCCGAACATCAAGGCCATCCAGAGACTGCCAACGCCGACCAGGCCATAAACGGCAACGGCGCCTGCAACGACCATTCCGACAATCGGAACGATCTTTGGTTTCTTATTTGCCATGAAGGCGGCAAATATTTGCCCTCCATCCAGTGGAAAGATTGGCAGTAGATTGAGCAGCGCCCAGCCAATGTTGACCCAGAGCGCCTGCGCTACCAGCCAACGGAGGAGGGCAGCATCCGGAGCGGAAAAAGCCGGTGTTTTCGTGAGTAGCCAAAATAGTCCGCCGAGGATAAAACTGGCCAGAGGACCGGCGAATGAGATGAACATGCTCTGCCCGCGAGTGAAACTACCCGTTGCCTGACAATAGCCTCCGAAACCATGCAAAACGATATTGGCATTTGGCTGACCGCATTTTCGAAAGCCAATCGCGTGACCGAACTCATGCCAAAGAATGGAGACCAGCACCAGCGCAATCCAGAGCAGAATCTTGATCAATCCTTCCTGTCCGGGAGTTTGCAGTAGGTTCATCCCAAGTAAGCCGCACAATAACCAGAACATCCACTGGATTGTGACAGGGTAACCAAAGAGGCGGAATCGGAGCATGGACAAACGTAATGGGAATCACGAAGAATTCAAAGAGACGTGGGGCAATGATTTTGCGGCCAAGATACAAATACTTGTAAAACTTTGTCCGTTTGGCAGGGTTTCCTCACCCGCCTTCGCCTTTGTATGAGACTCCTTTTTCGCATCCTTCTTCCGCTGCTGATTCTTGCAGGGGCGTTCTGGTTGGTTCGTTATTTTATTCTTTCCAAACCAGTCCCGCCAAGCCGGGAAGCTCCGCCATCAATTACTTCGGTGGAAGCGACTCGATTGAAGACGGAGTCGTTTCCGATTTATCTGCAAACCCAGGGCACGGTGCGGCCCCGGACCACGTCGAATCTGATCCCTGAGGTAAATGGTCGGATTGTTGAGATTTCGCCCAATTTTCGCGAAGGGGGATTCTTTGAGCAGGGCGAAGTGTTGCTGAAAATTGATGCGCTGAATTACGAGACCGCTATTGTGAATGCGCAAAGTAATGTCGCGCAGGCCACCGCGGCGTTGAAAGAGGAAGAGGCGCGGGCCCAACAGGCTGCAGAGAACTGGCGTCGCCTGGGTAAGCGTGGGGCACCGTCCGACATGGTTTTGCGCAAGCCGCAGTTGGCGGAAGTGAAGGCACGGCTGGCCGCTTCGCAGGCGGCCGTTTTGAAAGCGGAAAGAGACCTCGAGCGGACCCAGATTCGAGCTCCTTACTCCGGGCGGATTCTTCAACAGAATGTGGATGTCGGACAGTATGTTTCGCCCGGGACTGTTTTGGGACGGGCTTTTGCTACTGACATCATGGAAGTGCGATTGCCGCTCACCAATCAGCAGTTGTCTTTTGTGAAACTGCCGGAGAATTTTCGAGGCAGTGGACCGAATTTACCGCAAGGGCCGGAGGTGGAGATTACCAGCGAGATTGGGCGCAGTGTCGGAACCTGGAAAGGACAGATCGTTCGGGTGGACAGCGCGATTGATGAGCGTTCCCGACAGTTGTTCGTGGTTGCTGAGGTGGAGGACCCGTATCGACGTCAGGCGGATTTGTTTCAGGACGGCACGGCCCCGGCTTTGAAGATTGGCATGTTTGTCGATGCCAAGGTGCAGGGGATTGAACTGGAGAAGGTTTTTGTGCTGCCGCGTAGCGCGGTTCGGGTCGGTGGGGAAGTGATTTTGATCGATGAAAACAACCGGATTCGACGGCAGTCGGTGGTTCCGGTTTGGTCCGGAAGGGATCAGGTGGTGGTTGAAAGTAACGACTTGAGTGGTCTGAAAGAAGGGGATGTGCTTTGTCTCACTCCACTGGCGTATCCGGCGAATGGAGCTTTGGTTTCGCCAACTATTGATGGGGTGGCGCCGGTTTCCGCTTCGCCGGAGTTTGCAGGTCCGGGCGGTCCAGGAAAAGGCGGCAAAGGAGGAAAAAAGGGAGGCAAAGGCAAAGGGAAATCCGGTGACGGTGGTGAGAAGGGGCAGACTGAAAAAAGTGGAGCCGGGGAGAAAGGAAAGTCGCCTGAATGATCGCCTTTTTTGCCAAAAACGGAGTGGCAGCCAACTTGCTGTTGGTGGCGATTGTTTTGGCTGGCCTGTATGCGCTGTCATCGCGCAAGATTCCGCTGGAGGTTTTTCCGGAGGTTGAGAGCCGTGTGGTGACTGTCTCGGTCCCTTATCGGGGAGCTACACCGGAGGAAGTGGAAGAGTCGGTCGTGGTTCGAATCGAAGAGGCGATCGCTACGGTCGAAGGGATTGAAGAGATGCTTTCCACTGCGGGCACTAGCGGTGGCACGGTGAACGTTACAGTCGATGAAGACTACGACCG
>JAHDCN010000267.1 GCA_020629815.1 Verrucomicrobiota bacterium | reverse complement strand
GTTTCCGCGAGCTCTTTCATTTTGCGGTAAGTCACCGTGCCCATGGTTGCTGTTTTGAACTGATTTTCTCCATCCGACCACGGATTGAACAGATACAGGTAATCTGGACTTTGCAGACCTCGAATTGGATGGCGATTGCCGCCGGAGTTTTCGTTGTACATTTTGAAAACGAAATCCCGATTCTTCTGCTTTTGTCCTTTAAGCAGAGAAGCAAACGAGCGGCCATCCATGCCTTCGGGTTTGTCCGCACCAATCACATCACAAAGCGTGGGCAGAAAATCGACAGCAGATACCATATGGTCAGAATCCACCGAGTCTGCCTTGGTGACACCGGGCCACCTGACGATCAGCGGTGTATGAGTGCTGTGATGGTACAATTGCGTCTTCGCAAAGGGCAGGGGCATTCCGTGATCAGAAAGAAACATCACGAATGTTTCTTCTTCTTTTCCTGACTTCTTCAGCGCATCGAGAATGGCTCCTACCGCATCATCGGCACGACGCACTGATGTGTAGTACAATGCCAGTTCCTCGCGAATTGCTGGATCATCCGGAAGAAAACCGGGCAGGGGAACTTCGTCCGCACTGAAAATTTTGGTAACGGCATGGGGATCGTTCGGCTTCCAGAATGGTTTGTGCGGATCCGATATGTTTACATTGATGCAAAACGGCTTGCCCGCCTTATCTGCATTGGCGATACCCCGACTCACCGAGCGACCGTAGGATTCCACGTCTTTGATGTGTTCCTTGGTTTTCCCATCCTCTTTTACTGAAAGGTCTTCATCCCAGTGAAACGGATTGTAAGGGGTCGAGTGGGTTACTTTTCCCCGAATCGCCACGTAATAGCCCGCCTTTTGCATGACATCCGTCATCACCGGAAAGTCGATTGGGTTGATGTGATAGAAGCCCTCTACGCCGGTATTGTGCGAATAGCGACCGGACCACATCACGTTGCGGGAAGGAAAACAATTACCGACCTGCACGTGGGCCATAGAAAACCTGAGTCCTTCTTTCGCCAACTGATCCATGTGAGGCGAGGTATCAGCGAGTTTGGAACCGTACACTCCAACGGAATCACAACTCATGTCATCAACCGTGATCAGAAGGATGTTGGGCTTTGCTTTCAGGCTGGTAATTGCCAAAAATGTGATCGTGAGGAGAGCTATCAGGGACCGGATCATAAGTGGGTAATAGCGCCTGGTTATTCGTGTGTAAAGCATAAGAATTTCTTGAAAACAGTATTGTAAAAACCATAAAAACCAGATATATTGGATATAAGCTTACGATCAAAGGGGGAAATGAATCGAAATCACTGTATTTTTTTGGGGGTCTACCTGTTGGTAACCGGTCTTTTTGCTGATGCATACGCTCAGGACTACCAAAGAGGGAATGCAATGTCTTACGCGACTCATCTGCACGGACGCACGACAGCAAGCGGCGAGGTGTACGATTGCCGCGAATACACCGCAGCCCATTCAAGTCTGCCTTTTGGCACTATGGTTTCGGTGTTGAATTTGCAGAATGGATTCTCGACAAAGGTCCGAATCAATGACCGTCTACCTCGAACCTCAAATATCATCAGTCTTTCGGCGGCGGCTGCCAATCAAGTAGCAATGGGGCAGGGGGCAACTGCTCCAGTTGAGGTAGCTGTTGTTGGAAAACAGGGAGGTCCTCTGAAGAAACTGGGAAGTCTCTTCACCAGACAAAAAGAGGTTCCTACAAGTGGTGCTGTAGGAGTCAAAAAACCGTCTTTCACGAAACCAAGCAGTAGTAGCTCCTCCTACGTGCCCTATACTCAAACATCCATAAAATCCTACTCCAGAAAATCTGGACCACCTGCTCCTGCTCGGCCAGTTCCAGTTGCATCCGTTCCCAACACTGCTCCTGCGAAGCCTGTAACAGAGAAGGAATATGCCCACTATGTCCCGTATCAAACGTCTGGAGCGACCGCTTTGGAGCAGCAGTATACTTTCAAAGGGGCTCCTCAGGCGAAAAGCGCACCTCCGGTAATCGCGTCTTCGCCGGCGAGTCGAGTCACTCCGCCGCCAGCCTACTCCTCAGAATTTGGCAGCTACTCACGCAGAGTTCAGTTTGGAGCGTTCTCAAATTATTCGAATGCCAGTCGAACGGCAGATGCTCTCAAGGCAAATGGAGTACCCGCTGTGGTCTCGAGCCCTGATCAGCGCGGAAACTATCGTGTGATCTCCCAGCAAGTTTTTGCCAACGAAGCCGAGGCAAATAACTGGGTAGGGGGCTATATGCAGCGTTTCTCTGGAGAGCCACCGATTGTGGTTCGTTAAGCCTTCCTAAAGCGAAAGAAGAAGAGAGGGAAAGAAGTGAGGCATCTTCCTCCTGGAAGGTTTGGTGACCTCCGCTGTTTGCTGATCCTGAAAGAAAGAAACAGCAGGATCCGAAAATTTAATTATTGAAATTATAATAATTATGTTTTATATTAATCCTGATTGGTAAAACAATCGGGGTTATGATTAAGAAACACAAACTAACGCTAGTAGCGTTGGCAGCACTTTTGTGCGCAGCCGACTCTACAGCGCAAAACTATGAAAGGGGCGAAACTATGGTTTACGCTCCACAACTCCATGGGAAAACCACGGCAAGTGGTGAGGTTTATGACGCAGGAAAGCTGACCGCTGCTCATGCCCGTTTCCCTTTTGGAACATTCGTTAGCGTTCTGAATCTTCGGAACGGAAAATCAGTGACAGTCCGCATCAATGATCGGCTGCCACCCACGCAGAAGGTCATCAGTCTTTCGGCAGCAGCGGCCGGTGCTCTTGATTTCGAGAGAGATGGCATGGCTCCAGTCGAACTGGCGGTAGTACCCGAGAAAACGAGTCCTTTGCGAAAAGTGACCGGAATTTTCTCCCGGAAGAAGGAGGTCTACACAAGCGGCACTGCCGGCACTCGTTCTGGAATTTTCCAACGGAACGCGCCAAAACCACAGCCAGTCATTTCGAGCCAACCTTCAAGGGCTGTCCCTGCGGCATCTTATGTTCCTGCGACGTCTCAGCAGGCTTTAGCGAAAAGAGTGCAGTTTGGCTCCTATGCCAACTTTGATAATGCCCGGAAACTGGCTGACTCACTGAACTGGAATGGAATTCCGGCCACCGTGCAGGCATCAGGGAATCAAGGCAGCACCGTGCACCGGGTGGTGACTCAGGAGCGCTTTTCTTCGGCAGATTCGGCTAGAGGCTGGATCATGGGGAATCAGCCTCTACTGCGCGGAATGGAACCGTTTATCGTTGCCGACTAGTTCCGATCTAGGCCTTTTTGTCATCCGGATTGCGAACCGGATACTTCTCCGGAAGAAACTCGGAAAGCAGGTCATACAATTCTGCTTTTTCCGATTCAACCAGGGAATCGTCATTCGCATAAATTTCCTCACACACGCGAAGAACTTTCCCGTGTCGTTCACAATTTGCTGCTAGCGAGATGTAAGCGATGCGGGGAAGTTCTTTGTATAGGGGCATATATCCCTGCGGAATATCGACTCCTTTTAAATCTGCAGGTGCGTCGAGGAACCGAAAGCAAAGGATGATTTTGCGAAGTGCCTCAGGTGAGCCGGTGGCGTAGAAATACCCCCACAGCATATCAATGGTGTGTTGCTTATCGAGGGGCAGCTCAAGGATTCCGGGCGTGCTTTGTCGTTGGTCTCGATACTTTGGGCCGAAAGTCTTCACCATCAGCTGGTCTGCTTCGGCAGAATGCGAATACAACATCGAAGTGTGAAGAATGGTTTTTTCCTCCGGTGACAAACCAGCCAAGTCGTCATACCAAGCTGTGATTTGATCCTCGTTGTTTTTTATGATCTGACTGAGAAACCCAATCAGTGCAGGGCGCGCTCGCTCGTTAACCAAGGTACCATCCTTACTCCAGTTCTTCACTTCCTCCACAAGGCGCTCAGGACTGGGGTCCAAGTAATAATACTCCAGCCAATCTTCCTGCTGCTTCTCGGCTGCGGATTTCTCTTTTTGAACTGGTAAATTACCCGATTTCTCAACGGCCGGTGCCGGTTTCTCCGGTTCTTGAGACTGGCCCGAGCCCGCACAGATGAAAAGTGCAGTCCAAAGTCCAAAAACGCCAAATCTTGCCCAACCACGTATCATTCACTATAATTTCACACTTCCAGTAGGATTTCATCTAAGGAAACCGGAATTTTCCCCTTGAAATCCGGTCAGAATGGATACATTCCCCGCCACATGGCTAAGAAAAGTTGGATCGAACGCAACAACCGTAAAAAACGCACCGTTGCGAAATATGCAAA
>JAHDCN010000266.1:2818-4301 GCA_020629815.1 Verrucomicrobiota bacterium | reverse complement strand
GGCCGTGGAACCGAACCAATCATCCATTGCTCTTCAATCGCGAAGGCAAACCAAAGCCGGCGTATGAAAGAGTAGTCAGTGTGCTGAAAGAGACTCGGAAGAAGCAGTAAAAGAGAAGAAATTATCCGCTCGAAACTGATCCCGCTTTTGGTATATTGATATCGATGAGCAGCGCTCTCAAATGGGATTTAATTTCCGAAGTAGACTATCTCGCATCCGAAGCGAACTCGGATACGAAGAATGAATACCGGGAAGGAGTCATCTATGCGATGGCAGGCGGCAAAGTGATTCACAATCGAATCGCTTCAAATGCCACTATTACACTCGGAGGTCAACTGAAGGGAAAACCATGCTCCGTTTTTAATTCGGACATGAAGATTCGGATCGAACGCCCACGAGACTTGCGATTTTATTATCCCGATGCCTCGGTCATTTGCGATTCCAATCCACCGCAGGACAGCTTTCAGGAGAAACCCAAAGTAATCATTGAAGTGGTTTCGGAGAGCACGAGACGAATTGACGAAGGCGAAAAACGGGAAGCCTATACTTCGATCGAATCACTCGATGTATACCTTCTCGCCGAAATCGATGAACCCACTGTCCAGATTTGGAGAAGAAAAAACGATGCTTCTTTTGATCGCTCTGTAATAAGCGGCCTCGATCAAGTCATCGATCTTGCGGAAATCGGCGCGAAATTACCGTTGAGTGAGTTGTTCGAAGGAGTCGAATTTGAATAGGTTCAGCTCTACCGCTTCGCCTTTTCCACCTCTTCAATCGCTTCGGCAAAACTCTTCTTCCAGGTTCCTTTTAGTTTCTCTGGATTGGCGCGATTCAGCGTCTTCAGCGCAGCCTCGAATTCTCCGCGTTCAGTCTGAATCCGTGCAATTCCCTGCAATGCGTAGAATTCATCAGAGCTTCCGAACCGTTCGCGACCGGAAACAATTTCCTGATACACTTCAAGCGCTCCATCGGCATCCTGTAAATTCCGCTCGCGATTCTGTGCCCGCATTACCAGCAAACTGTCCCTCATCTTTTGATCGCTTAGCCAAGGCAGAGCGGCGGCAAAATCCCGCTCCGCTTCTGCACCATTCTTGTTGAGAAAAAACGCGCGTCCGCGAAGCCGGTAACCATCGCCCCGTTTCCAGAACGGCCACTCGCCAATTTTCTCTTCGGCAAATTTTTCAATCACGGCAGTCGCGCCTCCACCACCCCGCTGCTGCGACATCCAGGCTGTCTTTCTCACTTCTTCGATTGGGATTTGTTCAATCCATTCGCTCTCCTGATTTCTCCCCAACAAGACGGCCTGCTCCAACGCCATCGATTTTTGAAAATCAGTAATTCCTTCCTGCTGCGCCAGGGCGACAAACGAATCCGACTTTCGCTCGCGCGCTGCTTTCGCGAACTCCATGGCGAAGTCGGAAATCTCCTCATCGAATTCGAACTGATGCGATCCGCCGTCATGAAAGTGGGCAAACTTCATCGG
>JAHDCN010000266.1:0-2718 GCA_020629815.1 Verrucomicrobiota bacterium | reverse complement strand
TGGTTTCAAAAGTCGGACGCACACCGGTTTGTAACTCACGCAGACGGCCGGTCGCTGACACGGGACAATTTTGCCAGTATTTCTCATCCAGCTTGCCATCAATCTCGATATCATAGGCGTCGCCAACTAGTCGAAGCTTTGGCACTTTCCCCCGCTTCTGTCCAAGCTGTGTCGTCTTGCGCCGCAATCCGTTGAGGAACTCATCGATCAAGCCCATTCGCTCTGCGTAGACACTTCCCTCGTCTGCCATAGCCTTTGCATTCGCAAACAGTTCCAGTGCCCGGTCAGCCTTCTCTTTGTCCGTTTCCATGGCCTTCCAATTCTCCTCGCAGAAGACAAAGAAATCGCTCATCTGCTTCTCCGCCGGCCCGTAAAACAAACGACAGTATTCCTGAAATAAGGCATCGCCATCCGCCTCTTTGCCGCCCCAATACATTCGTGCCGTGAAGTAGACGAGAAAATGATTGAAGCCAATGTCCTTGGTTGCAAAATCACGAGTCGCTGACAGCCAAACCGTATCGCCAAGAGAAATGCCCTTGGTCGCATTCACCGATTCAGTAATGCTCTTCGCATTGAAGCTCGGCAAATACCATCCTCTGTCGGTGAAGGGATAGTTTTCGAAAAACAGAATCGGATTATCTGTCTTCTTCGCCCAGGCTTCGCGCAAAGCTTCCGGCGCGGTTTCGCCCGATCCCTTTGAACCGATCTTGTTCACCGGACGACGACCGCCAACCAGCAAGACCATGATATTCGGCTCGAGCTTGTCGATATTGTCCGGCGGTAGAGTATAGGCACCGTAGCCTCCATTCAGAACCAGCGCGTCGGGATGCGACTTGGCAATCTCCTTCGCTACCCGAGTAGTGAACTCCCAAACGTAATTACTCAGTAGACCACGCTCATGACGTTCCGGCGAATCCTTGCCTTCACACTTTTTGCATTGGCAAATCGCTGTGTAGCCATCCGGAGGCATCACCGACACCGACTGGAGCGGATACGTATCCAACAGCGAACGCACGTAGCGAACCGTCTCTTGAAAAAGCCCTTCGTCAGAATAGCAAAGCTGGCACTTCGAACTCCCCGGTTTAAAATCACGCTTTCCTCCGTAGAGAGCAAACCACTCCGGGTGCTTTTCAAACACCCGCTCATTATTCGTCATGGTTGCCATGCCATGCGCCTGATGATAGCGCGGATCGTTGCGAATCCCGAGCCGCATCGCCCACATCGACGTATCGTGCCCGGCATTGCCGAAACGGAAATTGAATTCACGGAGAGGAAAGTCCGGCAACACCGTCTCCTTAATCTGCGCCAATGGAATTGACTTCATTTCCGGCACGATCTCACCCAGCTCCCCGGGCAGATACCAGCGCATCCCCAACTTGCGCAGATAGCCACACACGGCATTGAAGCTGCCCCGCTCATCCATTCCCCAGAAATCGAAGCGCTCGTCTTTGCCGATCTCCACTCCATCCGGTCGACCAATTGGCTCCGGCATGCGGGATCGGTTTTTATACAAGCCCCGATGAATCACTCCATACGGCGCACCGACAATGGTTTCCCACTCTGCTTGCGCCCTGGCTATATCGCCGTTGTTCTTTGCAAACGGCAGCGGCGGTGAGTAGTCGCTGTCATCGCCGATCAAAGCAATCCAGTCGTCACCGGTTTCAATACGATAGGCACCAAAGGCTAACTCTTCCGCCTTCACCGGGTTCTCCGGACTCGCCCCGATGAACACCTTCACCGCATCGGAGGACGGCGAAGTAACAATCGGCAAGCGCGCTCCACTGATCTTCTCGATCTGCATCCGAAACTCGTGTGCTGCCAGTCGCTGCATCCGCTGCGGCGTTTCTGAGATCACAATCTCCGCCATCGGCTTGCCGTCTTTCACCAGGTAAGGCTCGGCGGACAAGACAGCAGACCAAAACAAAACGAAGAGGAACAGCAGCGGTATTTTCATAGATTTCGGTCCTTCATTTTACACAATACAGTTCGACTCAACAGGGTTAAGTCACTGACTCAACAGGGTATGGTCGGCGACCTAACCCTGTTAACTCTGAAAAATTGCTAGCCCGCAGGCTTTGTCGGCAACAGCGGTTCGATAAATTCAATCGTGCTGGCGACAACGGCATCCACCGTCTTCTCACTGGTTCGATTCCCCCAGTAGAATCCGTGATCCTCACCCGGATACATTTTTACTTCGAGGGATTTGCCCGCCTTTTCAATCGCTGGAAACACGAGATCGAAATTGATTTTCTTCAGCGGATGCCGGTCGCCGTGATGCACCAGCAATGGACAGGAAATGGCGTCGATCTTCGCTTCGGTCGCTTTGCGCAACTCATCGGTATACATCGTCGGGTAATCCTGCATCGAACGCTCCCGGTTCGCAATACTGTCCATGACGCCGGTGAACAAAACCGTAGCCGGTTCGCCGATGACAACAGCAGGAAAAGAAACTTCTTTCGAGCCTGCCAGTTCTAAACCGATACTCCCACCGCCGCTGGTTCCAAAAATCACAACACTCTCTTCATCCACCTCACGAAGCTCCTGCGCCTTTTTTACAATCGCGATA
The DNA here is from genome assembly GCA_020629815.1 of Verrucomicrobiota bacterium. Taxonomy (GTDB): domain Bacteria; phylum Verrucomicrobiota; class Verrucomicrobiia; order Verrucomicrobiales; family DEV007; genus Arctic95D-9. Next base: position 152 of record JAHDCN010000266.1, on the reverse strand, counting down.
AGGTCGAGAATCGGCCCGCGGGATTGCGGCTCTCTTCCATAGGTGCGAAATGTCGCGGCAACAGTCACATACCCCTTCGAAAGAAACCGGGTATAGGTCGGCCCCTGCAACAGATTCGAGGTCAACTGCCTCGGGCGCTGAATTCCCAATCC
>JAHDCN010000265.1:2996-4312 GCA_020629815.1 Verrucomicrobiota bacterium | reverse complement strand
AAATGAAAATCGTCTGCATCAGCGACACCCACGGCTATCACTGGAAAATTGCCGACTCGATTCCGGAAGGGGATGTCCTGCTGCATGCTGGCGACTTAACTCGTCGCGGTCATCTGGAGGAACTCGATGATCTCGACAACTTTTTTGCATCGCTGCCGCATCGCCATGTGCTAGTCACGCCGGGTAATCACGATTGGTGTTTCGAAGAAAACCCGAAGGCAGCGGAGAAGCGACTTCCGACTTGTGAGGTTCTGATTGATCGCGGAGTAGAGATCGACGGGGTTCACTTCTGGGGTAGTCCGTGGCAGCCGGAATTTCATGACTGGGCATTCAATCTACCGCGGGGGCGGGCTCTGGCGGAGAAGTGGGCACAGATTCCTGAGTCAACCGATGTCTTAGTTACTCATGGGCCGCCTCAGGAATTTGGCGATCTTTGCTCCGATGGAAGGAAGGAGGGCTGCGTCGATCTTCTCGAAAGAATTGAAGTTGTTCGTCCGAAACTGCACGTCTTTGGCCATATCCACGAGGCCTACGGGTGTTGGGAAACTGACGAAACCTGCTTCATGAATGCCTCGATCTGCAATCTCGGTTATCGTCCCGTCAACGCGCCTCAGGTGTGGGAGATTTGAAGTTTTTGCATACGTGATTCGGACATTCACGCCGGTTGCGATCCATGGTCGGGGCAGCTTACGTTTTTTACAGGAAGAAATAGCCAAACAGCTAATTTTGTGTAAAACAAATGCCTCAATTTATGAAGACAATTTACCTTTTTCTGCTCACGCTCTGCGTGGGAATAACAATGGCGGCCGAGCGGCCCAATATTGTATTCGTGATTACCGATGATCAGGGATACGGCGATTTAGGTTGCACTGGCAATACCGTGATCAAAACGCCTCATCTCGATAAGCTGGCGGCGGAGTCAACCTGGCTGGATGACTATCACGTCGCACCAACCTGTTCGCCCACACGTTGCGCGCTGCTTACCGGTCATTGGACGAACCGCACGGGTGTATGGCACACTATTAACGGGCGTTCGATGTTGAGGGAGAATGAAATCACTCTTGGTAAACTTCTTTCCGACGCCGGGTATGAAACGGGAATGTTTGGTAAATGGCACCTTGGTGACAACTATCCTTACCGTCCGGAAGATCGCGGTTTTACTGAGGTGTATCGTCACGGAGGTGGCGGGGTCGGGCAGACACCGGATGTGTGGGATAATTCCTATTTTGACGGTGCCTATTTTCACAACGGAAAAATTGTTCCGGCCAAAGGCTTTTGTACTGATGTCTTTTTCGATCAGGGCAATCAGTTCATCA
>JAHDCN010000265.1:1461-2896 GCA_020629815.1 Verrucomicrobiota bacterium | reverse complement strand
ATGGCGTCTGGTGAATGGAACGGAGCTCTACGAGATTGATAAAGATCCGGGACAGGAAAATAACGTGTTTGCCGATCATCCTGAGCAGGTGAAAAAGATGACGGATTTCTACGACGCTTGGTGGGCCGAGCTGGAGCCAACCTTTTCTCAAACTACGGAAATCTATTTGGGCCAGGCCGGTCATGAGGTCGTTAACCTGACTGGTCATGACTGGATCAGTGATAGTATTTTTCCACCATGGAACCAGGGCCATATCAGGACTGCGGCTGGAGCGTTTCCAAAGAAACCGAAGAAAAAGAAAGGCGAAGAGCCAAAACCGGTTATTCAGAAACATGATGCTCACTGGGCCGTTAAGGTGATCACTGATGGTGAATACCAGATCGATCTGCGTCGTTGGCCAATGGAGGCCGATAAGCCGATTTTGGCTTCACTTCCAGCCGAGCCGAATGTGCCCGGTGCATCCTTAGCCTTTCGCGCCAACGATGGCCTGGCGATTCCAATCACAAAGGCGACCCTGCGGATCAACGGGAAAGACCTGGAAACCAAAGATGTCGGTGAGTCCGATACTCGCGTTTCCTTCACGGCGAAGCTGACCAAAGGTTCCCATAAATTGTCTCCGTTTTTCTTGCTCGAAAGCGGTGGAGAACTGGGTGCCTACTACACCGTTGTGACGAAGAAATAATTACCCAATTCGAGTTCCGAAATGGGGAGGATCATAGCTGTGCTGTTTCTCTTAATGGGGTGCTGGAACAATTCCAGTGCCCAGCAGCATGATGTCCTCCCAATTCCGATTACGGCGGAAAGCTTTGGTGATCTCACAGATCGCTCGCCGTTTCAGCGGACGCTTGATATGCCGGGATCGTTGATCCTGACAGGTGTCGCCAATATCGAGTCGGAAGTGGTTGCTACCTTGTTCGACACGGAAACCCGGCAGTCCCTTATCATTTCCCAAAAGGAAACTTCGAGCGATGGATGGCAGCTGGTTGAGGTAAAAGGGGATATGACTGATCTGGAGTCGCTGACTGCCAAGATCAAAGCTTCAGGTAGCACGGAAGTGGTGTCGATTCGCTACGAGAAAACACCGTTGCCGATCAAAGGGAAAACCACACCAATCGTTTCGACTCGCATAGGCAATGGAACTCGTGGCGGTGGAACGGGCCCACATGGCGGGCCTGACCCGCGGGTGCTTACCCCGGACCAACTCTCAGATGCCAAGAAGGGTGCACGCAACATTACCGGGGGATTTCAGGCTGATGGCTACGGTGATAATGAAAAAGTTCCGGATCAGGTCGTGCAAAAGCTGTCCCGACTGTCTGTGGATCAACGCGAGAGTATCAACGTCAAAATGTTTGAGTATCGCAATAGAGGTCTGGGTATGAAGGAGCGTCAGAAGATCTATAACGGTCTACTTGATAAAGCGATCCAAAAGCGGTGA
>JAHDCN010000265.1:0-1361 GCA_020629815.1 Verrucomicrobiota bacterium | reverse complement strand
GGGGACGCTGAAAACCAAGATTCAGAAATTCGACAAAAAACGCTCAGCCTCGTCCCTGACAATTACCCAGTCGCCGGTTTGGCATAACTGGCAACCAGTGGAACCGATCGGCCCGAAAAATCTCGGTGATGCTCCGGTGTTTCTGCAAATGGGACCGCAAAATTACTGGATGTTTGGTCGCTACGGCGGGTTTGGCCCAAAGCGGAAGAAAGGACAAAAGGCGAAAGATCAGCCGAAGCCGGAACCGTTCGTCGCCAAGGATGCCAAGTTGGAAGGATTCGATATTCCACTGAAGACAACGCCGCACGAGAATCAATTCAATGCTCCCGGCGGTTTGAAGCAGGGCAAAGGTGGCTACCACGCCTGGCAAAGCAAGGACATGGTCAACTGGGTGCATCACGGTGCCGTGACTGAAGGTTTTTCCAAGTGGACGACGACAGCTGAGCAAGTCGATGGAGTCGCTTACATCTACTACGATTTCCCCAACGACCAGGACCCGCATGTCTATGTCGACAAAGACCTAACCGATGGTGTGCCGGGAGAAAACAAGGGGCTCGCTTTCAAAGACCCGTCCGATGGCTCCGACTGCGCCATCATTCGCGACCTCGATGGCAAGTTTCATCTCATCGTTGAAGACTGGAGTCCAATCTGGGCTCAGAAGCATTCCTGGGATTCGCCTTTGGCAGTTCACGCAGTGAGTGATGACGGTCTGACAAATTTCAAAATTCTCGATCCTCCCGTGGATGAGCGGACCGAGGGGACCGGTGAAATGAAAGAATACAAGCATCCGCACTGGGCGAAGGAAGACCCGAAGAACTTTCCGACCGGAATTGCGAAGTATGAAGTTCACAAACCCGAGCAGGATGCCTGGGGTGACTGGGCTGCGATTGCGATTGGTGGGCAGTATTACCTTTTCGCTGATTACCATCCGGCCGGTCAGCCGATCAAAGTCGGTTGGTTCACGGCACCGAGCATCGATGACAAATTTGAGTTCGTCGGCGAAATCGGCAAAGGCCACCCGGATCCAGACATTGGTTTTGCTGAGGGGCAGTTCTACCTGATCACGCAGAACGCCAACGACTACATCAGCCCCGGTCCGTGGGTCGAAACGGTCACCGCCCGCGTGGGGGTCGATACCACCAACGATGGCAAGATCGACCAGTGGTCCGATTGGGGAGAAGTGAAAGAGAGCTACGACTACATTGAAGGTTTCTCCAAGCAGGTCGCTAAAGAGCCAGCGACGCTGGATGTTTCTTCCCTTTCGGAAGGCTTCGGTTTCCAGATCGAACTGAAGATCGAAGACTCCACCGAGAACGATTCCAAACCGATTGTGGAGGGGATTGAGTTGGGATTTAAGTGAT
>JAHDCN010000264.1 GCA_020629815.1 Verrucomicrobiota bacterium | reverse complement strand
GGTTCAAGCGTCAGTTCGACGCCCGATTTCATCACCTTGGCTTCGGTGGTTTTGGTGGCTGTCTTAATTTCGATGCCTGATTTTTCCAAAGACTTTCGAAGAGTTTCGCTCACTTCGCGGTCTTCAACCGGCAAGACAGTATCCATCATTTCGATGACAGTTACCTTGGTGCCGAATGCATTGAAAAAATAAGCAAACTCAATGCCAATCGCTCCGGCGCCAATGATGGAAATCGACTTCGGTTGCTTGTCGAGTTGAAGCGCTTCTTTTGATCCAATGACCTGCTTGCCATCGAATGGCAAAAACGGCAATTCGCGTGAAACACAGCCAGTCGCAATCAGAACATTCTTCGCACTGTGAGTTTCGGTTTTCTTCCCATCGGGTGAAACCACTTCGACTTTGTTATTGGCCGCCAGTCCACCTGTACCGCGAATGTAATCGACTTTATTTTTCTTAAACAGGAATTCGATTCCACCCGCCAATTGATCAGAGACACCGCGAGAGCGACCGACAACTTTCTTCCAGTCATACTTGAGACCAGTGAAGGACAATCCAAACTCATCCGCCTTATGGGTCAGCGTGTGGTAGAGCTCGGCATTTTTTAACAAAGCCTTCGTGGGAATACAGCCCCAGTTCAGGCAGGTTCCGCCAGCGCGATCATTCTCGACACAGGCGACTTTTTTTCCAAGTTGGGCGGCACGAATTGCGCCGACATATCCGGCAGGTCCGCCACCGATTACGATAAGGTCGTAGGAAGCCATTGTATTTTTGTAAAAGTAGAAATTGGAGATTAAGAAAGGGGACTACGCAACAAGTAGCACGGGTGATTCGAGCAAGCGTTTCAGCTCTTTCAAGTAGGTTGCACCCACAGCACCGTCAATGACGCGGTGATCACAGCTCATGCCAATCCACATCCGCTGACCGGCGACGATTTGGTCGTTGTCATCAACCACCGGAACTTTAGAGACGGTGCCGATCGAAAGGATCGCCGCCTGCGGCGGATTAATGATCGCATCAAAGTTAACGATGCCGTAGGCACCGAGATTGGAAATCGTAATCGTTCCACCCTGCATTTCGTCCGGGGTCAGTCGCATTTCCCGTGCCTTTCCGGCCAACTCTCTGATTTCGGCGGAAAGATCTTTGATGCTCTTGGAGTTCGCTCCGCGAATCACCGGAGTTACGAGGCCTTCATCAATTGCAACGGCTACGGCAAGATTGACTTCACCGAACTCCTGAATGGTATCACCTTGGAAAGAGGCATTCACCGCAGGCACTGCCTGACATGCGAGCGCAACAGCACGCATGATGTAATCGTTTACCGTATACTTGGGTCCTTCATTGGCGAGACTGGCCTCGTTGATTTCAGCTCGAAGCTTCATCAAGGGAGCCGCATCGATTTCGATATTGAGATAAAAGTGGGGAATCGTGGTCTTACTCTCGAGAAGACGATCAGCGATTACACGACGCATACCACTAAGGGCGATCGTTTCGTCCCGAAGTGAATTCGAAGTAAGGCCGAGGCTGCTTCCACCTCCTCCGGAACCTTGAAGAAAATCGAGGTCGTCTTTTACGACCCGTCCCCCGGGGCCTGAGCCTCGAACCTGTGCCAAATCAATGCCCCGCTCTTTGGCGAGTTTCTTTGCCAGGGGCGAAGCCTTCACCCGTGATCCGGACGCTGTAACTGGCGTGGAAACAGATGTCGTTTTTGTAGTTTTGTTAGGTTTTTCCTGCTTCGCGGCGGGAGCCGGAGCGCTTTCGGCTGGATCCTCAGAACCCGGCTTACTTTCATCGGCTGCAGCCTCAGGTGCGACTGGTGGAGTATCCGCGTCGGCCGGTGGGTCTTCTCCAGCTTCGAGCACCAGAGCTAGTGGAGTATTAAGAGGCACTTCATCTCCTTCCTGGACATAGATCTTGTGGATCACTCCGTCTTCGAAAGAAGTCATTGCCATGACCGCTTTATCAGTTTGGACCTCGGCGACTTCGTCACCCATTGCAACGGTGTCACCTTCTTTGATCAGCCACTTGAGGAGAGTTCCCTCGCTCATAGTGTCGCTGAGTTTTGGCATTTCAATATAGGCAGCCATAAAAAATTTCTAACTTTTGTTGTTTTGTTAGGTTGAGTCCAAATTAGCAGATCGACAAAGCTTTATTGATCACGACTTCGGGATACGGAATCTGAAGTTTCTCCAGCGGGGGAGAATAGAGGGCCGGTGAATCCTGACTTGTAACCCGAAGAACCGGGGCATCAAGTGAATCGAAAACTTTCTCCTGAATCATGGAGGCAATCTGCGCGCCAACGCCGCAGAAAGGTTTGTTCTCCTCGACATAGATAGCACGATTTGTTTTCACCACTGATTCCAAAATAGTGGCCTCATCCAGTGGGCGGATCGAACGAAGGTCGATGACTTCTGCTTCAATCCCATGTTCCGCGGCAAGTTGTTCCGCAGCTTTCAGACAAGTAATGACTGCACCTCCGTGGGCAATCAAACTGATGTCGGTTCCTTCGCGTTTCACATCGGCGACACCCATCGGAACGATCAACTCACCGGATTCGAGTTCGTCATTTTCCGGAACCTCGCTCGTCTCTCCATAGAGGATTGTGCTCTCCATGAAATAGACTGGATCATTGTCACGGATCGCGGTCTTGATCAAACCCTTGGCGTCATAGGCAGTGGCTGGGCTGACAACTTTTAATCCGGGCATGTTAGCGAAAATGTTTTCCGGAGTGTGTGAGTGAGTCGCGCCAACATTGGTACCACCATTGGCAGGACCTCGAACCACAATCGGGCAATTGAGCAAGCCACCCGACATGTAGCGACATGTCGCTGCGTTGTTCATCATCTGGTCAAAGGCGACGTAGGCAAAGCTGTAAAACATCAGCTCCATTACCGGTCGTATACCCAGCATCGAGGCACCGATTCCCATCCCGATAAAACCAGCTTCGGAAATGGGCGCATCAACAACGCGCTTGTCGCCCCATTTGTCCCAAAGACCTTCGGTGACTTTGTAGGCTCCGTTGTATTCGGCAACCTCTTCTCCGATGATCACCACGTTGTCGTCATGAGCCAGTTCCTCATCAAGGCCTTCGTTCAGGGCCTGGCGGTAAGTAATTTCTCTTGGCATTTTAGTAAAGTGTTAGAGTCAACAGGGTTAGGTCACGGACCTAACAGGGTTGGATCAAATTAATCGTGGAAGAAGTGGCGACCAGTGCGCCCGGATTCGGTGTTGTTGTCCACTTCCCAATAGACGTCATCCATAATTTCGGACTCATCCGGGAAAGGGCTTTTCTCTGCGAACTCAGCGGACGCTTTAGCTTCAGCAGCCGCCTCTTTGTTCATCTTATCGAAGTCAGCCTGAGTGATCACTTTCTCTTTAATCAGAGTCTGCGTCCAGAGACGGAGCGGATCATGCTCGTTCTTGTATTTCTCGATTTCGGCTTTGGTCCGGTATTTCTCTTTATTCGCATCGGCAACGGAGTGGCCCTCCCAGCGATAAGTAGCGATTTCCAGCAGAGTAGGTTTCGATTCATTGTGAGCGCGATCGATTGCCTTTTGAGTCTTGGCTCGGATTTCGTAGATATCCTCGCCATTCACTTGATCCCAGGCCATGTCATAACCTTTGGCGCGCGCGGCGAGTCCTTCCGGTGGGTGAGCAGAAGAGCGGGCCTGTGAAGTTCCCATCGAGTATCCATTGTTCTCAATGATGTAGATTACCGGCAGGTCCCAGAGCTCAGCCAGATTAAGAGATTCGTGAAAGGCTCCCTGGTTGATCGCGCCATCACCCATGTAACAAAGACAGCAGCCTTTCTTACCCTGGTATTTCAACGCATAGGCGATTCCGGCACCAAGAGGAGTTTGGCCGGCAACAATCCCGTGACCACCCCAGTAGTTTTTGTCGGGAGCGAAGTAGTGCATAGACCCGCCCTTACCTTTGGAGCATCCGGTCTGTTTTCCGAACAGCTCAGCCATGCACTCGTTCATATTCATTCCGACAGTGAGCGCATGACCGTGGTCGCGATAGGCGGTGATGACATGGTCGTCATCTCCAAGAAGGGAAATGGTTCCTACACAAACGGATTCCTGACCGATGTATAAGTGGAGAAAGCCACCCATTTTGCCGCCAACATAGTGACGAAGAGATTCCTGCTCAAAGCGGCGGATTCGGAGCATCTTGCGAAGCATCTCCACCTTGTCGGCTTTGGTCAGCTTCTTGTTAATCGGATCGGTAGCGAATGATGTTTTTTTCGCCGCCGTTTTCTTTTTTTGAGCCATAAGATTGGGTGACAATAAGGAATCAGATTGAAGGGGCGAAACAGTAGCTTAGGATGACG
>JAHDCN010000263.1 GCA_020629815.1 Verrucomicrobiota bacterium | reverse complement strand
GATGTCGCTGCCACTATGCTTGACTTCGCCGGAGCAAAGATTCCGGACCATTTCGATGGTGCCAGTATGAAGCCCTTGGTTACTGGCGGGGAGAACCCGGAGTGGCGGGACTACTTGCTCTACGAATACTACTGGGAGCGCAACTATCCGCAGACGCCGACGATGCATGCCGTTCTGGGGGAGCGCTACAAATACACCCGCTATCACGGAGTCTGGGACGTGGACGAATTGTATGATCTGGAAACCGATCCGGAGGAGAAGCAAAACCTGATCAATGATCCGGCTCACGCCGAAACGGTCGAGAAACTCAATAAGCGATTGTTTGAATTATTGAAGGAAACCAAAGGCACCGAGATGCCGATTCTCGAAGATCGCGGCACTAAGTTTCTGCACCGGAAGAAAGGCGGCAGCGAAGGTGCGAAATTTCCGGATTGGTTTTCGAAAGAGCCGGAGAAGGAAGGGGAATAGCACAGTTTCTTGCAGAATAGCTAACCATGCCGGATTTCGAACAACAGCGACATCAGGCCCATCGGATTCCTGATCAAGACCATGAGTTGATTGTTGCCTGCGTGCAAATGCGGAGCAATGTCAACATCTCGGGTATTGCACGGACAGCGAGCGCAAGTGGAGTGAAGCGCCTAATTCTTACCGGGCAGGCCAAATTGATTTCAAAAATCGCCCGGGACGGCGCGGAAGAACTGGATGTCAGCATTCACCGGACATTAGTTCCGGTTTTGCAACGTCTAAAACAGGAGGGATACCGCTTAGTTGGGTTGGAGCAAACGACGAACTCGCAAGACTTAAATTCCTACCGTTTCTCCAATCGAAGTGTTTTGGTAGTAGGCAACGAAAGACTCGGGTTATCCGAAGAAGTTCTGAATGAACTCGACGACGTGATTGAAATACCCGTCTATGGGCTGCCTTACAGCTTCAATGCATCCAGCGCGACAGCGATGGCTTTGTATGAGTATCGACGGCAAATCGCGATGGGAGAGTAGGGGATTATTTGCCCACTCACTTCAGCCATTCTAAAAATTCAGTCTCACTCTCAGATTTCGGGTTTCTAATCTATGGAAACCTTTTGGCTGTCCGTTACATTTGCAGCCCGCTTGTATTGGCGGTGCATCCGTTTCGCATGAAAGGCTTTCCATCCGGAAAAACACTCCTGATTCTTCTTTTCGCAGTCTTTGCTCAAAGCGTGGAGGCTTATCCGCTTACCATTGAGCAACGTGAGCGTCTGCGTCGTTATTTGCCAAGGTCTTTTCCGAAAATGGAAAACAATGAACCCATGCATGTGGTGGCGATTGGAGACAGTGTGATGTCGGCATACACGCCGTTGCCTTCTGCATGGGAGAACGGAAATATCCTTTTCACCTATCCGGGCGTGTTTCTTGAAAAGATGGCGCTCGAATGGTTTTACACCGGTGGCATGAGTCTGCTCAATCCTCCTCCCGGTGGCCGGAAAAAGGTGTCTCGCTATCCTGGGGAACAGATTCGTTTGGAGAACCTCGCCACCCGTGATGGTTTTATGCTCTCCGGCTTGCAACGCACGACGACCGACGCCTTCCTTCACAAGCCCGATATTTTGCTGATTCAGTATGGAGCCAACGATGCTCTCGCTCACACCGCATTGGATGTCTACCGCCGGGCACTGGAGAAGACGATTGAAAATGGCAAGCTCGCCAAGGCTGATATCATTGTCCTAGGGCCAACACCGGTAAACTACGGTGGTGGTGCGATGAATTGGGGCAGCACCCGTCCCTATGTTTCCGTCGCTCGTGAAGTGTGTGCCAAGCACGATGTGTTGTTTCTGGATACAGGCCAGCATTTGATGCAGATTTTTGCGAAGGGCGTAGATGCGGAGACCCACCCTCAGGCTGCGATGGAAGTGGTTGGGGATTCATTGCTGAATATTTTCGCTTATGGAGAAGAGCTCCCTTTTCCCGAAAGAGTTCATCCGGGGCCCAAAGTGCACCAAGTGTTGGGACAGGCTTTATTCGATGATCTGCTGAATGGAACAAAGCCATCTGATTTTTCCGCAACCGCAATCGCGATGCATGAAGATGGTGGTCGGGTAAAGGTGGTTTTGTCCCTGCGTAATCAGACGACTGAGGAGAAACAGGGTACGATTGGTGCCTTGGTTGTTGGAACAGGAATGACTCCGGCGAATCCAGCGCAGCGATTCAAGATTCCTGCAGGGAAAGCGGCGCAGTTGGAGTTTCTCTATCGCCGGGCTGTTGCCGGGAAAACCCGCGGCGGCGACGATCTGTATGTTCCTCTGGAGCGGGATGAGAACACCACTCAGTTTTGTTTTGTTGTAGAAGACACGTTTGGTTCAGAGTTTCTGGAAGTGCCACTGCGAGTCGGGCCGGTTTCGGTTGCGTGGAAAGGAAAGAATTTTGTCAATGTGACCGACCGGGTTCGCATTGAGTGGGATTTGGTCAATGGCACCGACAAAGCGATCAATGGAAAGTACCAGATCGGAATGGGGGAATCGGTGGCAGAGCTGGTCGATTTTTCCCTGCCTCCTCTCGGAAATAAAAACTTCTACGCCGTATTCGGATTTCAGGGCGATGCTGCCAAATTCCAATTTCAGCAGGATGTATGGCTGGACATTCATGCAGAAGGCAAAGTGATCCGCTTTCAGCGGGAAATGGAAGCCACACGAGATATGGTAGTAGGCCAGACTGTGGTCATGTCGCCCTGGGCTTCGTATACGAATGCTCCGCCTCCGGGCGATCCTGCCAAGCCGGCCGCCGCAACCGGCACCGCCGCTGTCCGTTTTGATTTTGATGAGGCGGCACTCCGGGTTCAGGCAGCAATGCGGGATATCGCGATTCCTGATTTGGGCGAAAAGGCCGCTCTGAAAGTGAACCTTTCGATCGATGCTCGTCCCGGTGAAGAAGTTCGAAAGTTTGGCTTTGTCGATCCGCTGACGTTTTACTTCCGCGGAACAGACGGAGCAGGTATGTGTGAGGATGTCGATCTCGCTGCTTTTGGAAACGGCTATAACATGCGTCTCGATGCGCGCGGTATTCGCTCCACGCTATCGACGCAGGCCAATGGAGAGAAGGTGATCGACATCACGATTCCCCGAAGCTACCTGCATCGTCTGGGCGCTTCCGATTCTCTATTGGGCGTAAAATTTGAGATCATTCCTGCCCAGGGGGCTCAAGGGTTCCGGGAGAATCGTGGGTTTGTCACTCACAGCTCCAGTTTCAATTTCCGCAATCGAACCATTCATGGTCCCGGCCCAAAGGATGCCGAGGGATTGACGACTTTGCGTTTGAGCAAAGATCCAGTGAACAGTTGGTCGGTGAGGTTATACTGACATTTTTCTCGATGATTGTAAGGCGGGCGCGATCAACGGATGCGAATGAGTTTCGCAATATCCGGATCAAAGCGATGCAGGACAGCCCTTCTGCCTTTGGCTCGACAGTGGAAGGTGCATTGGAGAGGGGCTTCGATTCCTGGCAGGAACAGATTGATTCCACGGTTCGTGGTGCAGATCGCAATACTCAGTTGGCGTTCAGTGATGATTCCTGTGTTGGAATTGCGTCGGTTTACCGGCAGGACGATTCATCTGTAGGCGAGTTATTGCAGATGTGGGTGGCACCGGAATTTCGGGGCAGTGAAGTCGCTTCGCAGCTAGTATCCAACCTGATCGATTGGGCCTGCGAATCCGGATTCAAAGAGCTCGTGCTATCAGTCACGGATAGCAACGAGCGGGCGATCCACTTTTACGAAAAGGTCGGATTTGCTACGAGTCGGAAACGTGTAGAAATCGATTCTGATCGGGGGTTGTTTGGAAGAGAGATGGTTAGGCCTTTGGAGGTTTTGTAAACCGATGCGACGTTGTCGAAATTACGGAGCATTCCTGTAATCCACGTTCAATCCTTTTAAATCCGTGGTAACCTAAAACCAGTTCATTTTGCATGGATTACACATGGATTGAAACCGATTCCATGGATTCAAAATAGAGCACATTTGAACCCAAAACTGGACTGGTTATTTGGGAATCCTTATGCGGACATTTCCGCTAAGCCAAGATTTTCTTCACCACATGGCCATGCACATCGGTTAGGCGGAAATCGCGTCCCTGATAGCGATAGGTCAGCTTGGTATGATCGACCCCTAATAGATGCAGAATTGTCGCGTGAAGATCGTGAATGTGCACCGGATCTTCCACAACATTGAAACCGAGTTCGTCGGTGGCGCCAATCGTGATTCCGGGTTTGATACCGCCACCGGCCATCCACATAGTGAACGCCTGTGGGTGGTGGTCCCGGCCCATACTGCGACCGAGAGCAGCACTGGCTTCCACCATTGGAGTACGTCCAAAT
>JAHDCN010000262.1 GCA_020629815.1 Verrucomicrobiota bacterium | reverse complement strand
GAGCTTGATGCGGTATTGGCCAATCAGCACATCTGGCTTTTCTTTCGCCAGAGCGGAGGCGCCCCTTTTAAAATCCCGCGATGCGAGCGCGACATTATCCGGGAAACCCGGATCCTGTGCAGAAAGCCGGGTAACTGTTGCAAAAAGAAGACAAACAAGAATCGGGCCCCACCTCATGAGGCAACATAGAATCGAGTGGGCATTTCGCAAATGCCCATCATTCCGTCAAAAGTAAAGAGAGCAGTTACCCGCAGCACTTCTTGAACTTCTTGCCGCTACCGCAAGGACAGGGGTCATTGCGGTTCACCTTGGGCTGCTCGCGTTTGATTGTCTTTGGAATTTGAATCTGAGGACCGGCAGGTTCTCCCCCGCCCATCGCTCCAGCACCGGCTCCGGCCAGAGCAGCGGCCTGTCCCGCAGGAACCGCCTCCGCTCCCTGAGCAAAATCAGCCAACACGTCTGGACGACTGGTTTGAATATTTTGAATCACGGACCCGTAGGCTTCGGGATTCACAGTCGTGGTGCGGAACAGATTTTCCAGAACCTCACCTTTGATGCGATCCATCAGGCCAACGAACAATTCGTAGGCGGAGTGTTTGTATTCGACCAGCGGATCTTTCTGCGCGTAGCGGTAGTTACCAATCGACTCGCGCAGGCTGTCCATCTCGTAGAGGTGCTCCTGCCACAGTTGGTCAATGCTGTGAAGAATCACAAAGCGCTCCAGGCCCTCGACCATGTTCGGATCTTCGTGAGCAGTCTTGACGTTGTAGGCGGCTTTCACCTGCTCAACGAGGAACTCGACGTTGCCCTCGATGTCACGAGTATCAAAGGCTGCATCTTTCTCAGACAACCCGAGAGGAAAATTAGAATTCACCCAGACCATCACATTATCCCAATCAACGGTCTGTGTTTCCGGATCAAAATGCTCTTCGACACGAGCGGGCACGCCGTCCTCGATGATGTCGATCACCAGTGAATGCGGATCTTCGGTGCGCAGCACATCGTTGCGGTAGTCATAGACGACAGTCCGCTGATTGTTCATCACGTCGTCATAGTCGAGAATGTGTTTCCGCGATAGGTAGTCCCGTTGCTCGACTTTTTTCTGCGCGTTTTCGACGGACTTATTCAACCATGGATGCTCCAGTTCCTGACCTTCTTCGAGGCCGAAACGTTCCATCATTTTGGTCATGCGCTCGGCCGCACCAAACTGCATCATCAGGTCGTCCTCGAAGCTGACAAAGAACACGGACTGCCCCGGATCCCCCTGACGCGAACAACGCCCACGCAGCTGACGATCCACGCGACGACTGCGGTGACGCTCGGTACCAAGAACAAACAGACCGCCTTTTTCGTGAACGCCTTCGCCCAGCTTAATATCAGTTCCCCGCCCCGCCATGTTGGTGGCAACGGTAACGGCTCCGACCTGTCCGGCGCGGGCGACAATCTCCGCTTCCTGCAGGTGATATTTCGCATTCAGAACCGAATGAGGAATTTTGTCGCGCTTGAGCATACGCGAAAGCACCTCAGAGCTTTCCACGCTGGCGGTACCAAGAAGGACCGGTTGGCCCTCGGTGTGGGCATCTTTGACCGCGCCAATCACCGCTTTGTATTTCTCGCGCTGGGTCTTGTAAATCTTGTCGTTCAGGTCCTTCCGGGCGATTGGTTTGTTGGTGGGAACCATCAACACTTCCAACTTGTAGATGTCATGGAATTCTGCCGCTTCGGTTTCCGCGGTTCCGGTCATACCACCCAGCTTCTCGTAGAGACGGAAGTAGTTCTGAATCGTAATCGTCGCGTAGGTCTGAGTCTCGCCCTCAATCGTAACGCCCTCTTTCGCTTCAACGGCCTGATGCAGTCCATCGGACCAGCGACGACCGGCCATTTTACGACCGGTGTTTTCGTCGACGATCATCACACGATTGTCTTCGACCACATAGTGCACGTCTTTTTCGTAAAGGGTGTAGGCTTTCAGCAGCTGAGAAATGGTGTGCATTTTCTCGGCCTGAGCGTTCATGTTCGACTGCAGCTCGTTTTTCTTCTCCGCCCTGGCTTTGTCAGAAAGTGAACTGTCGCCGTCGATTTCCGAAAAGGCTTCCGACAAATCAGGCAACACAAACGCATCCGGCTCATTCGGGCTGAGGAACTGACGTCCCTGCTCGGTGAGTTCCGCTTCGTGTTGCTTTTGATCGAGAGTGAAAAACAGCTCTTCTTTCAGTTCAAACAAAGCACGCTTCTGCGGATCCTTGTAAAACTCCAACTCGGCCTTTTCAATTGCCCGACGAATCTCGGCATTCTCCATCCCACGCAGCAAAGCGCGGTTACGCGGCATCCCGAGTTTTACTTTGTAAAAAGCCAAACCGGCTTCTTCAAGATTGCCCTTCTCGTAGGCGTTGTTGGCATCCTGCGCCAACTGATTGAGTAGGTTGGTTTGCTTGCGGTATAGGGAAGAAATCTGGTTCTTGTAGCGATCAAACTGCTGGTCCTGACGCTGGACTACCGGTCCAGAAATAATCAAAGGCGTCCGCGCCTCATCGATCAATACGGAGTCGACCTCATCGATCAGAGAATAGTAGTGCTCACGCTGCACCTGATCTTCGGCGCTTTGCGCCATGCCGTTGTCACGCAGGTAATCGAAACCAAACTCACTGGCAGTGCCGTAGGTGATGTCTTTGTCATACTGCTCGCGGCGGATGTCACCACGCTGGTCGTTCTGAATACACCCTACTGTTAGGCCCAGATACTCAAACAGGTAGCCCATCCACTCGGAGTCACGTCGGGCGAGGTAGTCGTTCACGGTAACCACGTGCACTCCGAGACCGGTCAACGCGTTCAGGAAAACCGGCAGAGTCGCCACCAGAGTTTTCCCCTCACCCGTTGCCATCTCGGCAATCATGCCTCGGTGCAAACCGATACCACCTATCAGCTGCACATCAAAATGCACCATCTCCCATTTCACCGGGTGATCGCAAACAATCCACTCTTCTCCACAAAGACGACGCGCGGCGTTTTTGACCACCGCGTAGGCCTCAGGCAAAATCTCATCGAGATAGGCTTTCCGCTTGGCGGGAAACTCCTTCTTCAGTTCATTGAACAGGTGCTGTGCATCGAGAATCTTGCCAGCCATTTCCTCATTGGTGAGGCTCTGGACTTCGTTGGTTTTCGGGAATGAAGCTGCCGATGAAAATTCATCTGCCAACCGCTCGAAGCGTTCCGACCAACCAATCAGAGCTTCGCGATTGATGTCTGCTTCGCGGCTGGAAATTACCCGTTCACTGAAGGATTCGACCCGCAGGCTGTAGCGATCCAGATGCTCTTTCCACCCGGCAGTTTTTTGCTTCAGAACATCCACAGAGCCAATCTGCAGCTCCTCCTCGATGCGGTTAATCTCGCTTACGATGGGGCGGAACTTTTTCAAGACCCGTTGGTTTCGGTTACCGACGATAGTTTTAAGAACCCGGTTCAGCATTGCTTTGAATCAGTTGAAAATTGGAATGGGGAGCGTAGCGAAGAAAGGAAACTTTGCAGGATAAATTCAGCGTTTCTTTGGACGATCAATAAGAGAAAATGTTCAATCTCAGGAGTGACGTTTAAGAAATTCTTTGGCCAACTGGCGGTATGCGGTGGCGCCCGAACTGGTAGGCGCGTAATCAAGAATCGATTTCCCGAAACTGGGAGCTTCACCTAACTTTGTATTGCGTGGCACGATGGTATCGTAGGTGACTTCCGGAAAGTAACTGCGAACGTCGTTGATCACCATTGAGGAAAGATTGGTCCGGCTGTCAGCCATGGTCATTACAATACCTTCCAGAATAAGACGGTTATTTGCTCCGGAATCTTTGATCTGCTGGTGCACACCAACGATCTTGGATAACCCCTCCAGCCCGAAGTATTCACATTGAAGAGGAACAATGAGCTCATCGGCCGCAGCCAGAGCAGATGTCATCAGGACACCGAGAGAAGGAGGGCAATCGATCAGCATATAATCAGCCGGATCCGTTTTGCTGAAAGGGACGAGCAAATCACGCAGGCGAACCAGATGATCCTCCTCGCGAGCCATTTCGATTTCGCAGCCTGCCAAGTCCATATCGCAGGGAATAATCGACAGGTTGGGATATTTCGTTTGCACCACCAGCTCCGAAACGTCTCCGCCCCCGACCAGCGCCTGATAAATGCTCGGATGATCTTCCGGATCCAAATCCAGCGCGCTGGTTGAATTTGCCTGTGGATCAAGGTCGAGCACAATCACACGCACCCCGCTCTCAGCAAGCGCTGCACCAAGATTCACCGAAGTTGTCGTTTTCCCGACTCCTCCTTTTTGGTTGGCAATGGCGATGATTTTCATGGTTG
>JAHDCN010000261.1 GCA_020629815.1 Verrucomicrobiota bacterium | reverse complement strand
CCGCCATCCACTCCGGGAAATCTTCCCACGAGCATCCGGCACCAGCGCATCAGTAAACCACCATTTGCGGGGGATCTCGAAGGTCCGGAGCTCTTTGCTGAGAACTGCTTCCAATTGATCCGGGTCGGCAAGTTCTCCGTTCACTACGGCAATGATGTCCTGAACTCTCTCAGCGTCGCGGCTTTTTACTCCAAATACGACGCAGTGATTGACCCCTTCGCATTGCGACAGGATCGCCTCGATTTTTCCCGGGGAGACTTTGCGTCCGGCAACGTGAATGATGTCGTCTGACCGGTCTCCCAAAATCACCGAACCGTTGTCTTCGATGCGGGCCTGATCGGAGGTAGAAAATACACCGTTCATTTCGGTCAGTGTTTCACCAGTAAGAGTTCCCCAGCCGACAGATGGACTTTTGATCTGCAGGCAGCCCGCTGCTTGCTCGACACTCAATTCGGTTTCGGCCATGGCTCGACCGACGTGACCGGGTTGAGTTCGTGGACTAGGTGAGTCGTCGTAGGCGATGCCGCCGCATTCGCTGGAGCCGTAGAAATTGTGGATTTTGATTCCGGTTTCGGAAAAGGCTTCCTGTTCCAAATCGAGTGAAAGCGGAGCTCCCGCAGAAATGGCCAGACCAACTTGCTCCTGACTAAGAATTCCAGACCGAATCCAGGCCTTCCACATCGCTGGTACAGCGGGGAGCGCGATCACTTGCTCCTTCCATTCTCGAAATGCGGAGCGCAACATCCCCGGCAGTGGACTGCCCACCCAAATCAGCGGAATTCCATGCAATAGCAGCGGCAGCACCAGATTGGAAAATCCATAGGAATGCGCCAGCGAGATGACTCCGAGATTCGGCTGATCCGGTTTCAGCCCCATGGTGCGAACAATTTTGTCGGCATCGCAGGCCAGTTGGTCCGGAGTGAACAGAATTTTCTTGGGCTCGCCGGTAGAGCCGGAGGTCAGTTTGATATGGCAGATACTCTCAGGTAGCGCCTCCCGCTGAAGTGGTATTTCACTCGCCCCAGACTCAAGCGGGCACAAAAGCGAGCCGTCTTTCCAGCTACGAAGGGTTTCCAAAATGAAGGCCTTTCCAGGCTCGGAAGGAAACGTGATGGAATCAGCAACAGGAAGCTGATGGAGAGCATTATGAAGATCTGCGAAGGTCAGTTTTTCGCCAGTTTCGGCAACGTGCAGTGCCATGCGGTCTGGATTCTCCGAAACCAGACTTTCCCATTTTTCGTAAAGAGGACTGACATTCACGCCGCAAGGGTATATTGGTTTGTCGAATCCGTCACATGGCATTTCATTCTCACACCTCTTCCAGCGAAAAACGGCATCGTGTCGTGGTCACCGGGCACGGGATCATCACGTCGATGGGTAATGGTAAGGCGGTGAACGCCAGTGGTTTTCGGGAGGGGCGGACGGCTTTTCGACCGGTCACCCTGTTTGATACTTCGAGACAACGAGTAGGCACAGCCGGTGAGGTGGAAATGCCAGACCAGCTGCCGGGTGGAATTTACCTCTCGGACCGGGAAGTGACTCGAATTGATCGAGCGTCGAGTCTGGTGATTCACGCCGGTGCAGAGGCCTTTGCCGAATCAGGATGGGACCAGCTGGAATTGCCAGACAGTGTTCCTGTTTTCCTCGGAACGTCAGCGGGGGGCATGGCTTTGGGAGAAGCATTCTATCGTCAGGCAGTGGAAAACCGGGCGCATCGCAAAGGTCAATTCACACGGGTCGAAGGGTATCAAAGCCAGGTTCAGGCGATCAACCTGACCAGGGCGCTGGGTTTTTCGGGACCGATTCGAATTACGGCGAATGCTTGCGCCTCCGGAGCGAATGCAATCGGTCAGGCGTTTCGCCACATTAAATATGGGCGGGCGGAGAAGGTGGTATGCGGCGGCTACGATGCGTTGGCTCAGTTGGTGTTTGCCGGATTTGATTCTCTGCAGGCTTTGACCCCAACCGGCATCCCCAAGCCCTTTGACCGGAACCGCGATGGATTGGCGATTGGCGAAGGAGCTTCGATATTCTGTGTCGAATCTCTGGAAAGCGCCGAGAATCGGGGAGCCACTATTTTGGCCGAAATCACCGGATACGGGTCTGCTACCGATGTTCATCACCTGACGCAGCCTCATCCGGAGGGCGACGCAGCTCTGGCAACAATGACAGAGGCGTGCGCTGAATCCGGAATCGAACCTGCGCAGATCGATTACATCAATTCCCACGGCACAGGCACACCAAAAAATGATGTGGCAGAAGGAATGGCTATTCACCGTTTGGCAGGATCAGATGCGCAGAGTATTTCGGTTAGTTCGACCAAAGCCGGGATTGGACATTTGCTCGGTGGTGCAGGAGCGGTGGAAGCATCGATTTGTCTGATGGCGATGGAAGGCAATTGGTTGCCTCCGACTGCCAGCACAACAGAACCGGATGAGTTTTGCGACAAGTTTGACCTGGTTTTACAACCCCGTGAAAAGACAATCACAACAGCGCTCACCAACTCATTTGGATTTGGCGGAGCCAACGCCACGGTAATTTTTCAACAGTTCGAATCATGAGTGCGGAAGAAGCCATTTCGATTACTGGATGGGGTGCGGTGTCACCTGCCGGGTGGACTGCGGCATCGCTTCGCGAAGCAGTGCAGGCGCAACTTGAATTACCAATTGAAGATGGGATCCGTCTCGTGCCGGCTGCTGAGCGCGGACAGCTCCCGCGTTCTCCCCGATTGCGTCGCACCAGTCCGATCGCAAAATTTCTGACTTCAGCCTGCTTTGAAGCGCTGGGGGAAGAGCGGATTGCTGCGATTCGGGAAGGGGAAAAGAAAATCGATGTGATCGCGAATGTGTTAAACGGCAGTGTAGCGTTTAGCGCGCGTTTTTATTCCGAGGTTTTGGATGATCCTTCAGTGGCCAGTCCATTGATTTTTCCGGAGACAGTTTTTAATGCGCCGTCCAGCCACATTGCGGCGATTATTGGTTCCACTGGCCCGAATGAAACGATCGTCGGCGACTCGGCGCAGTTTGCTGCCTCTCTGGAAACAGCTGCAGTTCGGATTCGTGATGGTGAGGCCGATGGAGTTTTGGTGGCCTGCTGCGAGGAGTCGCATTGGGTCAGCACAGCAGCAAGGCAACTGTATGAATCGGATGTGGTGACAGGTGAAGGCGCTGCGGCCGTTTTTCTGGAGAAGACCTCCGGTCCCGGTATCCGTTTGAATGCGGTTTCATCACCCATTTATCCCGGCGGGAGAAAAACGCGGAGAGCAGCAATCGAGAAAGCGCGCTCCGAAGTAGATCCGACCAGCGGCGTGTTGATCGATTCGACTCACGATTTTGGCAGAACGGCAGTGGATGAAAAAGCGGTGTGGGCAGATTGGAGTGGCGAGCGATTTCGGCCGATTCAGGTGCTGGGCGATGGCATGGCGGCGTCTTCCGGTTGGGGAATTGTGCTCGGTTGCGAGTTGCTCGATGCGGGCGTGAGCGACACCGCTGTGATCAGTACAGTGGGCGGAAATCAGCAGGCTGTCTGCGCGGAGATTTCCACAATACAGTAAATTTTTATGAGCAAGAAAACGGCATTAGTTACCGGAGCAAATGGAGGTATCGGAATTGCGATCGCAGAGGCCTTGCTGGCAGATCCTGAAATAGTTGTCTACCTGGGGATTCGATCCGGTCGTGACCGTGCGGAGAAACTGGTCGCTGAACAAGGTGAGGATCGCTGTCGCCTGATTGATCTCGATGTTTGCTCTGCAGAAAACTGGACCAGTGTGATCGAATCTATCACGGAAGCCACCGGGCGGATCGACGTACTCGTGAATTGTGCCGGATTTCACAAAGATGGTTTGCTGGCAAATATGTCAGATGACGATTGGACCTCTGTCATGCAGGCAAATCTGGACGGCGTATTTTTCGGCTGCCGGGCGGTGATTCGACCAATGATGAGCCAGCGTTTTGGTCGAATCATTAATATCGCATCGCTATCCGCTCTTCTGGCACCGATGGGACAGACGAACTATGCAGCGGCAAAAGCGGGTGTGGTGGCCATGAGCCAATCTCTCGCCAAAGAAGTGGCTCGTGCCGGAATCACAGTGAACACAATTTGCCCGGGTTACATCGATACAGATGCTCTCAGTGATCAGACTCCGGAGCATCGGAAACAGCTCAAGCGAAGCATCCCGATGCGCAGGTTTGGGAAGGCGGAAGAAGTAGCTTCAGCGGTGCAATACTTTGCGAGCGATCAAGCCGGTTATACTACAAGTAGTGTTTTGAAAATTGATGGGGCGATTTTTTAGGAGGTTAGACCAATTCTCCGGTTAAACCGGTAGAATGGATTTTTTTTACGGCTGGGAAA
>JAHDCN010000260.1 GCA_020629815.1 Verrucomicrobiota bacterium | reverse complement strand
TGGTCGAGAGGCAGTCCCATAGCGTGGGCAATGGTGGCGTTGAAATCGGGAATCTTCACTGGATTCTCGATCACGTTTTCGGCGCCTTCGTCGGTTTTGCCATAGACAACACCTCCCTTGATTCCGCCTCCGGCGAGGACGCTGGAGAAAGCTTTCGGGTAGTGGTCACGTCCGGCGTTTTGGTTGATTCGAGGGGTCCGGCCAAACTCGGTTGTCAGCACCACCAGGGTGTCATCCAGCTTGCCACGACGATCAAGGTCGCCGAGCAGGGCGGAGTAGGCTTTGTCCAAAATGGCGCAACGCTCCGGAGCGGAGATGAACACGTTGTTGTGCATGTCCCAGCCGCCGTAGCTGACCTCGACTGCGCGCACGTCGTGCTCGATCAAGCGGCGTGCCAACAGGCAGCCCTGACCAAATGCGTCTTCGCCGTAGCGTTCGCGGGTGGCTTGGTCCTCTTTGCTCAGATCGAAAGCTGACAAATCCTGTGACGTCATGATGCGCACGGCATCGTCATACATTTGTGAGTAAGCGCGCACCTGTTTCACATTGTAGCGATCATGGAACGGCTGATCGAATTTCTTCGCCAGCTCCAGGCGGTGATTGAATGTGTCTTCATCTACACCGCGACGCTTGGAGTTTTTCAATCCGGACTTGGGATCATTGATGGCAAGTGGCTCGTATTCCGGCTCAAAAAATCCACCGCCGCCGTTGATACGGCTGTTGCCTCCGATGAACACTGAACCCGGCAGATTCGGATTGAGGCGACCTTTGAATTTCAGGGCCCAGGCACCGATTCCGGGGTGACGAATTGTAGCGCGACTCTCGTAGCTGGTGTGCATCAGGTAGTTGCCCTGCTGGTGAGCTCCCGCTGTCGAAGTGAGTGAATTTACAATAGCCAGCTTGTCCCCGTGATTCGAAAGCGATGGGAAATACTCGGAAATCCGCATGCCGTCCACATTGGTATCGATGGTCTTGGTGCGGCCCTGATTTTCATGACCCGGCTTGGTGTCGAAGGTATCGAGGTGAGTCATGCCTCCACCCATGTAGAGGTAAATGACTTGCTTGGCTCCTCCGATTCGTTCAGCAATTCCGAGGTTCGGTCCCAGAGCTGCGGATGCCGATCCCGGACGGTGAGTGAGGCCGAGAGCTCCCACGCCGAGGAAGGCTTTGGCGCTGCTTTCCATAAAGCGGCGGCGGGATTGTTCGTCGAGTTTGTTCAGGCTCATAGTGATTTGTGGGTTAGAGATTAGCGGATAGAAAAATGCGGTTGGTTTATTGGACGAAGAGAAATTGCTGAGTGTTGAGCAGAGCCCAGACGATGCCGTGATAGCCCTTTTCGCCGTGGGCATCGATCTCTGCGAGGGCGACTTCCATTTCCTGTTCGGTCGGTTCACGGGTCAGCATGCCCTGGAAAATGAGTTTCGCTTTTTCGGTAGGATCCTCGACATCATGAATGCGGGAACCGAAGACGGCAAACTTGTTGGTGAGCACCTCGACCATAGATCCATTAAGCAGGTTCAGAGCCTGCGGGACCGACGCGTTTTGCGCGGCATTCTCAATCACCTCGCGGTCGGATTGTCCGAACTCCCGCAGGAAGTGGCCGCGCGGGGCAGGGGACTCCAGCTCTGACGCCCGTGCCATTTTCGAAACCAGACCGCTGTATTCGCGCATGTCGTAGCTGAGCTGTCGTTTCCAGTTGGATAGCTGCTTTTTATCCAATCCTTCAGGCGGCTCGGGAGATTTAGGCCTGGGCAATTTCGTCAAAACGGCGTTCTGTGGCCGGGCTCCCATACCCATTCCCATCGCGCCCATGCCCATTTCGCTCATTCCGAGAGAGGCGAGCAGTTCTTCTCCGCTCATCTCCTGGTGCAGCTTCTTGTGACCTACCTTGGAGATGTATTGATACATTTCACGCTGCAGGTCGGAAGACTGGGTGCGAAGCTTGCGATACAGCTCTTCATTTTCCGCTTCCCGGGCTTTATACATTTGATCCCGGAGACGGTCCTGTTTTGGAATGATTTCCTGCATCTTATTGCCGACGTCTTTGACCATGGCCACGTATTCTTCCGGCTCGATTTCCGTCAGACTCTCGTAGATCAATTTCGCTTTGTTGACTTGCTGAAGCTGTGACTTCAAGCGCGGGCGGTAGCCATCCGCTTCCGGTAGAGCCAGCGCGACGATGGAATCCCAGATTTGCTCCGCAGTCATTCTTCGCAAGGTAGGGCCTTGAAAGTAATAGGGTAACCCGAGAACCAGTTCTTCGGAGTCGGCGGCTCTTTGATAGGCCTGCGTATTGTAAAGAACTTCGAGGTAGGCCCGGGTATCGTAGTTGAGGTCACGGATCAGACCCTCGAGGTAAGTCATCAGTTCCGGATTGGAAATCTGTGTGTGATCAGTCAATTCATCGACCGGTTCGAAAACTCCGACTCCGAAAACACGCTTCCAAAGTCGATTGGCAATCACCTTGGTGAAGGTCGGATTGTCCCGCGTGGTCATCCACTTGGCGTAGGCATCGATCATACCTTGGTCGATATTTTCGAAATCGATTTCGGTGCCGAACATGGTCTTTGGTTCCACCACATCATGCGGTTTGGCATCGTCGTATTGATAGTCGTGGGGAAGCTTCAAATCTTTTTGTCGCTCGCCGTTCTCGATGTATCGGACTTGACGGTAAAGTTCACTCTCGGCCTGACTAATGGCCCGGGTTTGCTTGTTGAACTTGTCCAGAGCTGCGATGCCTTTTTTTAAGCGATTGCGAAAGTCCTTTTCATTCTTCGCTTCGAAATACTCGAGGCGTTGCTGAAACTTCTCGGCTCCGCGGCCTTTTTCCCGATCAATATATTTGTCGATATCCTGCTCGCGCCGGAACATCGGAAACTTCTCTGAGCGCACCGCTTTTTGATAGACGCTCTTGCGTTCATCATTGAGGAAGTCCCTCATAGCAGAGCGATTCTCGTTGTCGTAGTTATTCGCGTTCATTCCGTAGCTGAACGCAGCCATGTGGAAGTAGTCCATTTGGGTCCACTTATCGAAAGGGTGGTTGTGGCACTGCGCGCACTCCAAACGGGTTCCCAGAAAAATCCGAACGGTATTCGACATGTTGTCCAGTGGCATACCGCGGTCGCGAAAGTAGTAGCCGATCGCACCGTTGTCCCAGACTTTGCCTTTGGCGGCGACCAGCTCGCGAACGAATTCGTCGTAAGGTTTGTTCTCGCGAATCGAATCCTTTAACCACAGTTGATAGCCTGCCTCCGCCACGCCGGCACCATTGCCCAGCTGGCGATTGATACGCAGAATATCAGCCCAGAAATTGTAGCTGTGACTGACGAAACCTTCACTCTCCAGCAAATCGGAAATCAGGCGCTCCCGTTTGTTCTCGTAATCGGAACCGTGAAAGTCCTCGGCTTCCTCAATCGTAGGGATTCGGCCGGCGATATCCAAAAAAGCGCGTCGAACAAAAGTGGCGTCGTCGATATCTGCATTCGGTTTCACCTTTTGCTCCTTCAACATCGCGGAGATCAGCTGATCCACTTTTTTCGTGGCCTGCCGAAGATCAACAGTCGGAGCCTTTTGCTTTGCCTTCTCAGCGTGGGCTGGGAAAAAAGAAAACAGCGTTGCCAGAGCCAGGGCGGAAAACAGTTTCTTCATAGAACGTGGGAAAATACTTTCTCATTATAGCCAAGAAAGCGAGGTATACGGAGGCGTAATCAAGGGAAGCGCGAAATTGGTTCTGAGGCGAAATTGCATTGTAATTTTTTTAATGAATCGACGTCTTCTTGCCCTGCTTTCACTTGTCCTATTGGTGACTCTACCTGCTCAGAGTGAGGAGAAGCCCCGGCACATCTTTCTTTTGATTGGTCAGTCCAACATGGCAGGGCGGGCGGCGATTGAAGATGAAGACGAGAAGCCGATTCCAGGAGCTTTTTTGTGGAACATAAAAACCAAAGACTGGGAACCGGCGAAGCCGCCCTACAATCGCTATTCACCTGCGCGAAAGGACATGAAAATGCAGCAACTGAATTGTGGGCCTTCGTTCGCGCGAGCCTACCTTGCGGCCAATCCGGGAGTGGAAGTGGGGATCGTATGCGCAGCGCGCGGAGGAACCAAAATCGAACAGTGGGACAAAGAGAAACCGGATCGATATGATTTGTATCGAAATGCCGTGAGCGCAGCCATCGCCGCGATTGATTCGGGTGGCGATTTGAAAGGTATTCTCTGGCACCAGGGGGAGGGGAATTCAGGCAGTCCGGAAGCCTACCCGGAAAAGCTGAAACAGCTGGTGGCCAACTTGCGTAAAGACCTTGGTAAACCGGATTTGCCTTTCGTCTGTGGTCAAGTGGGGCAGTGGAAAGAGGGCTATGCTG
>JAHDCN010000259.1 GCA_020629815.1 Verrucomicrobiota bacterium | reverse complement strand
ATTCGAGGATCACGATTGGCAGTCATTACATCGAGCATAGTCAACTCATGCTGCAACACTTCCGCGTTGGTTTGATCATCCACAAACTTCAGAGTGGAACGTCCACCCCAGATATCATTGCCATCGGTAGCGCGGTAGCGACGATGCCACTTGTGCGCTTTGTCGATAACGGCCTCCCGGGTTTTCTCCAACTTGTCGTTAGCTGCGATGTCTTTGCCGAACAGGGCTTTACCGATCACTTCAGCGATGTGGCGGTTGCCTTCTTCGTTGAGGTGAATGCCGTTGATCGTCAGCGGAGCATCACTGGAATCATAGCGAGCTTGGGAAGTAGAAAACAGATCAACGAAAGCAACACCATTGTCCTCAGCTGCATTCTTTGTTGCCTCTGTGTAAGCAGCAAGTCGCTTGTTATTTTCTTTGCCATTCGACAAATTGCGGTCCTTCAAATTCTCGTGGGCAATCGGGCTGAACAACACAATCCGGGGAAACTCTTTCCCATTCGGCTTGGCGCTGCGCAACATTTTCACCAAGCCAGCCAAACGTTTCTCATAGTCCTCTGGATTATTGGCAAATGACTCGTTGTATCCGAACATGCAGAAGATCACGTCAGCCTTCACATGTTGCAGATAGGCATCCATTGGAGTGAACCCCTTGCTTCGGGGAAACTTATCGACCTGATCTCCCGACAAACTCATATTGCGGAAACGAAGCTCACCATCCGGCATACCAGACTGCAAGACTGCTTCCATCCAGCCATCGTGCTGCATACGCTCGGCCAGACCGTTGCCAATGATAGCAACCACATCGTTTTTCTTCAGAGCAAACGGAGCCGGGTCCCGGTAGTCTGCAGGCACATCATAAACAGGAGCTTTCGGTGTTGAATTAGTTTTCTTGTCGCGCTTCGCTCCCAACTTAGGGGGATTCGCTCTTGCCCCTTTATGATCCGCGTAGGTCGCTCTGCCATTTTTGCTAAAATTGAATTTGATCGAACCGTCTGGCGCAGCTTTGGGATCAAACTTAAAAACGACCTGCTTCGATTTGCTGAGTCCACTCAAAACGAAACCGTCCAGGCGCTCGACCAATCCAGCGCGATTCCAAATCTCAATGTGGTCCAGTTTGAATTCTTCACCCAGATCAACCTCCCACCAGGGGTTGGCGTCCGCATTTGTGTGAGTTTGTCCGCCCTTGTTGTAGTCAGGGTTTTTATTGCCATCAATCGCCCGGCTCGCCACACCATTATGGCCTGTTGAAGATTGTTTTGTCTTCTTTCCTTTCGCTACGTTTTTTCCGCCACTGTAAATCTCCACCTCAGCCAGCGTTAGAATCCGGTCATCACCCGGAATCTCGATTCGAACGAACTGAACAGGATCAGCACTGAATTGATCTTTAGCTACAATCGTATCGGCGAGGAAAGCCGCACCGACACAAAACAAAAATACTCGAAAAAACTGCTTCATAATCACAAGTTGGGCCGGAAGGATAGGGGCTTTCCGCAACTTTGTCGATCAATCTGATTGGCGCGAATTTTCGAAAAATTGGGCAAATTCTGTGTCGAGTGTTTCCTGCCGAAACAACTAAGACCGTTTGCCAAAAGTATGTTCGTAAATCGACCGAGTCAGAATTTTGGCTGACGAGGCGCGGCGAGGGAGTGGAGCATGCTCCATGACTGAGGCGGAACGCTGTCAGGCGGTATTCTGGCCGGTTCAGAAATATCATCGAGCGAAGCGAGCTAGCTTTTCTCCAAAAAATACTCTCCGATATGCGAACAGATTTTTGGCAACCGGTCTAAGACCGTTTCGCTGGTGAAAAAACGGTAGAATGGCGGAGTCAGATTGCCCCAAATGCGCGACATGAGCGATGCTTGCATCGTAACAAGCGAATTACAAAGCAGTTGGGTCAAACGATGAGGTTGTCTAAGAAGGCACAGCGAAAATATCGTAGTGAGATTCCTGTGAGACATCGGAGAGACTCAGCTCCCTGCCTTTATAATTGTCCAAACCTTCAAACTCAAAAACACGGTAGTTTCGACTTAAGAAGAAATTGAAAAGTTCCGTTCGATCTTCCGACGAAGTATGGCGGTAAATTTCGGATCTCACAAAAGGCCGAAACTCGTCAATGATCCCCGCCAACTGCCTGAGCACAAACAAATCAGCTCCCTCTGCATCAGTCTTGATATATTTCAGCCGGGAAATCTGCTCTGGAAATTCGCGTCGCAAATAGCTGTCCGCCTCGACGGCATCAACCTCGACAGTAAACGCATGGGCATGGCGCCACTTATTCACGCCCTTCAATTCACCGCCGTTGCAATAGCCTGGATCAGAGTAGCTGAAAACCAGTTTTCCATCCGCATCAGAAGCAGCACAGGGAACCGGAATAATATTGGTTTTGTCGGGATTTAGCTTGGTATTCGCTTCGAAAACTGGAAACACATAAGGGTTTGGCTCAAAACCAATCACACAACCTTCGGCCCCGACCGCCAGCGCCATAGGCACAGCCGTATCGCCAACGTAACAACCGACATCGATTGCCGTGTCTCCCGGCGACAAAAACACCCGCAGTGCATCCACATGCTCCTGAGGGATTTCCTTCTTTCTCGCAGAGGGGTGGAGCCAGTTGGCAAACTGCACGTGTCCGTCTTTCTCGAGTTCGTAATCATCTACCCGAAAGTCGTAGGTTCGCGGCTTCGGCTTAATCCCGATCAAGTATAAAACTTGCTTCAATTTCATAGTTGCTCCACTTCACTCCAACAAATCCGGGCGGTTCTCCCGGGTCCGAATCACGGCCTGCTCTTCGCGCCACTGCTCGATTTTAGCGTGATGGCCGGATTGTAGCACCTCCGGCACAGTCCGGCCACGAAACTCTACTGGTCGGGTGTAATGTGGCGCCTCCAATAGCTTCCCATCCCCGGCAAAAGATTCCTGCTCGGATGACCGCTCATCGCCGAGAACGCCGGGAATCAAGCGCACCACCGCATCGACGACAACTGCTGCCGCAATCGCACCGTTGGTGAGAACGTAATCGCCAATCGACAGTTCCAGATCAACCAGCTCTTCCACCACTCGGTGATCGACTCCTTCATAATGCCCACAAAGAAGAATCAGATGTTTCTCACGGGCCAAATTTTCAGCCTGTCTCTGCACAAAAGCACTTCCCTGCGGCGTCATGAGAATGACCTTGGCCTCCGGAGTCCGCAAATCTTCGACACAGGCAAAGAACGGCTCCGGTTTCATCACCATTCCCGGACCGCCACCGTAGGGGATGTCATCTACCTTTCGATGCTTATCGGTCGTGTACTCCCGCAAATCATGACAGTGAATCTCCACCGCACCGGCCTCGCGGGCCCGTTTCATGATACTCTCCGCGAGAGGGGCTTCTGCTATCGCAGGAAAAATGGTGACGATATCGATGCGCATGGAATTCGCCGCAATCCTTACACTGAATTTCCCTACTCCACAATCCGCGCCACCTGATTCACTTCCTGGTCACGACCCTCCCCGGTCACTTCGGAAAGGATTACCTGTTTCACCGAGTGATCACCCACTACGCCGATGCTTTCGATTCGACGCAGCGAACCTTCGAGCGTAATGCGGCCGGACTTCTCTGACCATTCTGCCGAACTCACTCCAAGCGCAGACTGAGCCGCATTCTCATCCGGCAACGGTTCGTCATCAAACGTTCCGGGAACCCCGTCCGGCCCGTCCCGGGTGATAGTCAGATTCAAAGCCGCGCTCTGACTCACCTGAAAAAATGCCTGCAACAAATCCGCCGGAGCCGCATTCACATCGATCATACCATCGCCGTAGAGGGTAAAATAATCGCGCCACAGCGGCTGGCGCTTTGCCACGGCATCCATTCCATTTACGTACAGCATCTGCTCGATACTGCTGAAGGATTCGTTCGGTGGAAAATCGGGATACTCAAGCTGAGCGTAATAGGTATTCTCGGCGCCATTAGGCCGGGCCTCGGAATTGGAATCGACCCAGTCAGCCAGGGAATCTGCCGCAATTGCAGCCTGGTTTGCGTCGAGTCCCCAAAGGATAAACAACTCCTGAACTGTTTCGTGAATCAGTTCATTTTCGATCTCATTGATCAGGATCCGTCCGCCTTCGGTGGTAACCCGCACCTCAATCAATCGCCCGTCGCCAAAATCCTGACGCAATACCGGATCACCCGGCTGCACATTCGGATGAGCCGCGAGGTTGGCTCCGCTTTCTGAAAGAATCTGGGCCTGGAATCGCGCCCGCTCCAGGTTCGACTGCTCCCAACCCGGAGCCGATGCCTGCCAAAGCCCCGTTACGATAATCGCCAGTACTATGACCACGCCAAGCACCAGTGCCAAGGCAAAGCCACGCCTGTGGCTAACAGATGTCGAAGGGTTCAGTTTCATCGACCGCC
>JAHDCN010000258.1:1476-4402 GCA_020629815.1 Verrucomicrobiota bacterium | reverse complement strand
TCGATGCGATTGTCGATATTACCGAAACCGGCTCTTCGCTGCGCGCCAACAATCTTCGGATCGTCGATGTCCTGATGGAAAGTTACCCTCAGTTCGTCGTGAAGAACGAAAGCTGGGCCGATGACTGGAAACGCCAAAAGATCGAGCGAATTGCCGTATTGCTTCAGGGAGCTCTTCGCGCTCGCGATATGGTTGGTCTGAAGTTTAACCTGGCCGATGAAAATCTGGCTCCCGTTTTGGAATGCCTCCCCTCACTTCACAAGCCAACTGTGAATCAACTCAGCGATGAAGGCTGGTCAGCCGTGGAAATCGTATGTCACGAGCGCGAAGTCCGCGTCTTGATCCCGAAGATCCGCGAACTGGGTGCTCAAGGAATTATCGAATACCCCTTGAATAAGTTGATTGATTGACCGATACTCGCCGCCCGCGTGAATCGCGGGCAAAGCAGGAAACAATTTTTTAATCTATGGGTTCTCTTAAAAAGAAAAGAAAAACCAAGATTAACAAGCATAAGCGCCGTAAACGCATGAAGGCTAACCGCCATAAGAAGCGTTTGCGTTACAAGAGCTAGCTTGTTAATTTGGTCAATGATTACGCCAAAGCAGAGTGACACTGAGCCTTATTCCGCCCGGAGTCACCTCTGCTTTGCTACGTACACCTTTCTCATCCTGACATTACCGGGATGGTTGGGCGCTAATCCAGACTCAAAGCGGAATCTGGAGGACTTCGCGCAGCTTTATGTGAACGAATATCATCCACCCGCCGATTCCGTTAAGCTGTCGGCAGTCGGGAAGAACCGTTCGAAAGCTCTGGCAAAATATTCCATCGGTCGCCGACTTGAGAACGAAGGCAAGACCCGCGAAGCCATTCAAGCATTTCGAGAGGTTTTGAATCTGCAACCAGACGCCAGCTCACTGGCTAGAAAGACCGCCGCCCTTATGGCCCGGGCTGGGCAACGGGAGGAAGCACAGGCTTTGTTGGAAAAATGCCTCGCTGATAACCCCGGAGACTCTTCCGCTTACATCAGTCTATCGAATTACCTGACCACCTACCGGGGAGGCGGGGAAACCAGGGACCGTGCCATCGCGGTGGCAGAAGATGCGCTGAACCGGTTCCCCGACGACTTTTCCGTTTACGATCACATCACTCGTCTGTATCTGGCGAATGGAAAAAAGGACGAAGCTCGCCAGGCGATCAAAAAAGCCCTCGAACAGAAAACAGGTGATCCCGATTTCTGGCTGAATCTCGGTCGATCTGCGATTCGGGTTTATCCAATCAAACCCGATCAGCCGGACACCCCTTCCCTGCTTTTGGTAAACGAATTTTACGAAAGGGCTCTCACCAGAGATCGCAAGGGAGCGACCGCAGAGAAAGTGGCCGACTACTATCGGGCAACGCGGCAGTGGGAAAAAGCCGAAACCATTTATCAGGAATTAATCGCCGAACAAACCGATCGACTCGACCTGCGCAAGAATCTGTCACGTGTTTACGAAGGCCTGAATGATCAGGACAAAGTCCTCGAAACGCTGGAGGGAATCGTCACCATCGATTCGCAAAACGGTGAAGCCCACCAGAAGATTGCGCAGATTTACCTGAAGCGGGACGACCGGGTCAGCGCAGTGAAGCACCTTCGGTCTGTTTTGCGCATCAACAAAAAGGGAGCGGAAGATTATCTCTCCGTCGCCGGCCTTATGGTCCGCACCGAACCCGGTCAGGATCTCGATCCCAAAGTTCGCGAAGAAGCCATCAAGTTTCTCAATGAATCGGCTTACCTCTTCCCGGACAACCCGGCGTTTCCCTACTACACTGCGCGCCAGCAGCGTGCTTTGGAGAAATGGGGTGACGCAGTAAAGAGCTCGGAAAAAGTCATCGAATTGGCAGAAAAAGAGCGGCCGGAAATGCTCGACGAATTTTTCTACTTTGGATTCGCCGCCGCCGTCGAGCGGGACGGAGACATCAAACGCGCCGAGAAGCTGTTTCGCAAAACCATCGAACTTATCAATAAAAATCAGCCCGACGAAGACACCGATGGTCAATACCAGGGATTCGTCGCCCAGACCTACAACTATCTTGGTTACATGTGGCTGGAGAACGACATGAAAATCGAGCAAGCCGGCGAGATGATCAAAACTGCGATCGACCTCGACCCGGAATCCGGCGCCATCGCCGACAGTATGGGCTGGTTTCATTTCAAAAAAGGAGATTACGAAGCTGCGAAAAAAGACCTGCTGCGAGCCGAGCAACTAATCGAGGAACCGGATGCTGTGATCTTTGACCATATCGGGCAGGCGTTCTTCCATCTCGGGGATCACCCGAAGGCAATCGAGTATTTGGAAAAAGCCGTCGAGCATGATCCGGACAAAAAAGAATTTACTGACCGATTGAAAGAGTATCGGGAAGCAAAGCCCGCTACCCAGCCGGCGGACGTAACGGAATAAACAAATAGTTCCGTTCTCCACTCCTGCAGTTTCTGCAGACCTCAACACGACTCACTCAGAAAAATGAAAAACTCTCTCACGCTGCCACTTCTGGTTGCTCTGGGGTTGCTGGCGAATTCATCGCTGACAGCTCAGGAGCAAAAGAAAAAGAAGCCACTATCCGATGCAGAGCTTGCCCTGCTCGTGGAAAAGGCCATTGCCGATGAACGGAAGGGCCTAATCCTGAAATCGATCAAAGGCTTCAAGAAAGTGATCGAAGCTGATCCGGAAAATGTGGATGCCCACAAAGGTCTGTACGAATTGTATACCCGACAGGAAGAACCGGGGCTGGCCACCAAGCATCGCCGGGCATTCCTGAGTTCCGACCGAAGCGACATGCGCGACTACCTCGCCATGGCACAACGGATGCTCCAGCCCCAACCCGGCAAAACTCTGGATAAAAAGTCCTCCGCAGAAGCACTCGTATTTCTGCAGGATGCTGCGGAAAA